>NZ_JBHTYI010000006.1:0-149074 GCF_043656335.1 Peribacillus sp. NPDC056705
ATGTAAGATTTATAAATCTTTTTCTTATTCATAAAATATTCAATCAATTATAATTTTCCTCCTCTCCTTTTTCTGAAAATCAGCAAATTTTATCCATTTTTTTCCTTGAAAATTTCTTTTTTTAAACAATTATTTCATTTTCTGGGTTAATTATTACCTATTATCATTATCGATAACACTTTATCACAAGAATTTTGCCGAGTCCATTAAAAATTTGTAAATTATCTACATTACATAATAACTTTACCAATTTTTATTATTTTTCCTCTTTAGTAATATTTTCATAGGGAATTTAGTATTAAATAATTTAAAAAATGTTACATTAAATGAAAAAAATCCTAATTAAAAAAGCCATATTATATTTTTCACTATAATTTGTGAAAAATATAATATGGCTTAAATGCGGTTCAATCATTTGGGCTGTTTCGTAAAAATGTGCATTGCCTTTTTTAATATCTCATTCTCTTCCTGTAAATCTTTAATTATTTTATCCTTTTCCTCTTTCTGACTGAGGCCTGAAAAACCAATACTGGAGTCCGCTTGGCCTTCTTCATTTGCTTCTTTATAGATATTGACCCAATTTCTTAATGTAGGTGTCGAGATATTAAGTTCTTCAGCCAATTCCCTAGGTTTTCTGCCTTCTTCCAATACTAATCGAGCAGCATAAATTTTAAAATCTCTATCATGGTGCTTCCCCATAATAAGACACTCCTTTTTTAAATTTATTTAGTGCCGATTTTCTGTACTTCCTTTATATACTTTTCTAATATAACGACTTTCATAAATTATATTTCAACCTATTAATCAAAACGGAATTGATCGCTATTACGATCATTAATATTATGAGAGCTCCCATCATGGGTTGGACACTGAACCAAACCAAGCCAAAATGAATGGATGTAATCACGATTAATAATGGCAATCCATAAAGCAGGCTAATTAATACATTGGGGTTTGACTTAATGGCAGCAGATGGGTTCTCCCATTCTATACTTGGATTTTTCATATCATATAATGGTGTTAGAAGATTATAGCAAACCACTAAACAAGAAGTAATTAATAACATGACTGCCGTTTCCATTTCCCAATAACCAAAAAGTGCAAATATCATAAAGCTGATCAATACGGCTATAATCCCTATTATTGATGAAAATATCACTTTAGAAAAATAAACATATTTTTCATCAAAAGGGGCACTTTTCAGTAAATAATGATATTTTCCTTCTCTTGAATATGGGGTTCCGCTTATATTATTTATACAACACAAGAAAAGGATCGAATATGAAAAGTATTTATCAAAGACTCCCTCTTTCGTTATATTCAAATAATTCGGGAACACTTCATTCTGAATTAGCAATAACATGACAAGCGAAAAGACCGGCGGCAATAAAAGTCCTAAACCGATTTGCATCTTAAAATATGCTTCAGACTTAATGATCCATATCTCTCTTTGTAAATAGTTACTCCATTGATTTTTTGATATATTAACCTTTGAGTTTTTCATATTCACTTTGTTATTTCCCAATAATCCGTTTTTAAAATAATTAACGGAAATGTTTTCTATAATAAATGAATACAATAGGAAACCAATTACTAGTATCGAAATATAAATAATTATAAATTGAACTGTTATTTCATTTGATACAAAGGCATCCAGAATCCATTTAATCACCGGATTCATATTTGCGGTTTCAAACATATGTCCCATTATGAATTGCAACGAGTTTTTTAGACCTTCAATAGAATTCAAATCTATTTCCGAGATGACCTTTGAAAGGGCAATTGATGATTTTCCAGCAAAATATACAATGGAAATAATCGCAAGCATGAGGATGACAACAATGTTCACAAGTAAGTATGCTACTTTATTTTTGAATCTATAATAATACCTATTAATGCACGATAGGATAAAAAGCAGGAGCAAAGCCGTCAAACCATTGACAATCGGTAAAAATATGAATAATTTAAACGCTTCCATAAACTTTAGATCGACTATCAAGAAGCCGATTGTTGGCAACTGGATTGCCATTGATAAGATGATGGGGACCCATAAGCTACTTAATACCTTAGCCCTTGATATTTCTTTATAGGTGAGTGGCAGAGCCGCCAATACTTTAAATTCATAATAAGCAAATATTTGTGATGTGGACAAATAGCAAACCAATGCAAAGACGAGAATGCTGGAAATCGTTACATTATAAAACAGGAAGACCTCGGTATCTCCAAGAAAATAAACAAAGGCATTTACGACAGTCAGCTGCAAAAACATATAAAAAACGGCTATTATCAGTACAGCCTGCAACATTGTCTGCTTGGGCATTTTATAGAAGGAAGATATGAAAAATCTAGTTAACTGAAGTTTTTCCTTCATATACCTGAGCCTCCATAAAGGTAGATTCTAATGAACTTTCACCTATTATATTTTGTATTTCATCATGCAGGATGATTTTCCCCTCTTTTAAAATAGCCACTGTATTACAAATTTTCTCTGCCACATCCAGCAGATGCGTCGAGAAAAACACTGTACCGCCCGTTTCAACATATTGTTTGATTAACCCCTTGAAAACTAAAACGGCGTTTGGATCTAATCCATTTAACGGTTCATCCATAATGATCATCGGGGGATTAATGGTAAAGGCCGCTATCAGGGATACCTTATGCATCATTCCATAAGAATAACTTCCCATTGGCTTTTTAATGGACTCCTGCATCCCAAACCGATTGATATATTTCCCCAAACGTTCTTTGTCATCATTTCCATATAGGTTCATCAAGAAACGAATCCAATCAAATCCCGAAACATTGTTAAAAACATTGATAGTATCAGCGATGAAGAAAAATTGTTTTTTATATTCTTTGCCGTCTTCTTTAGTCAGGCCATTTATTTCAACCTTTCCATTTTCAGAATCTAAAATGCCCGTAATAATGTTCAGCGTCGTCGTTTTCCCTGCACCATTTGCCCCTATAAAACCTAAGATTTCCCCTTTTTTGATTTCTAGATTTACACCATTCAAAATCTTCTTGGCCGAGTAGCTTTTCTCTAAATCTGTGATGCTTAACAAAGTTATCATCCTCCCATCACTTCATGATTAACACATTTCCATCCCCAACTTACTCGTTATTGAATTTCTTTTTTGAAATCCATATGTTCGTTACCAATATCGTTACTGCCGTTAACGCAAGTGCCGCTATTGCCCCCCAAATCGCCTGTGAATTCACTGTGCCTAAAATCAGTACTTCCATGGCATGTTTACTCATGCTTGCCGGATTCATATTGTCTATAACCGGACTTAACCCAACTATGATTCTACAGCCGAGGAGAAATACTATCGAAATTAATGCAATAATACCCTGACTATTAAAAATGGTACTGATCATCGTCGTGAATGAAACGATAAATAGGACCCACAGCAGATAGAACAGCAACGCCACTACTAAATCCGCAAAATCAACACTCGTAAACAAAAAAACTACATACAGATATGAAACCAAATATCCCAATGCTACACTGCAGGCAACAAACAGATAATTGGAAATGATTTTCCCGCTTATATAAGATCCAACCGTCACTGGCCTTGTAAGAATGAAAGCCAGCATTCCATTTGCTTTATCGGATTGTACCACTCCCATCATGGAAACGATGATGATCATGACCCCTAACTGATCGAATTGAGACCCTAATGTACTAGCAAGAACTTCGCCGCCTTTTTGGGCAGCCATGCTTGGATCAATGGTAATCCCTTGGCCCCCGCCCAGTGCCTCTAATATTGAAGGTAAATAATAACTTACGACTGGTTGAGTTATTCCTAAAAATATAAATACAAGCGGCAGCCAAATCACTTTATATTCACGTAACATCTGAACAAATTCCTTTTTAGCTAAAACGGCAAAATTATTCATTTTTCCACCACCAATTTTAAGAATATCTCTTCCAATGTATCGTTATCTATTTCGAACCTTACAAGATCAACATTATGCTCCAAAGCATTCGCCAGTAACATATTCTTGTTTGACTCAATATTTTCCACTTCAATCTTCAATTTATTTCCCATTACCTCTACACCTTTGACAAAGTTCAAGCTTTTAACGTTTTCAATCCATTTTTGACTTTTAGAGGTTATGTCGACATTGATTTTATTTCCGCTATTCCTGTTTAATAATTCCGACATTGTTGTGTCCTCAATTTTTTTACCGCTTTTTATAATGACAAACCTCTCACATATTTCTTCTGCATCGCTTAATATATGCGTCGATATTAAAATTGTCGTATCTTTCTTTATCTCTTTTATGATGTTTAACACTTCTCTCCGGCCGATTGGATCCAATGCAGAAACCGGTTCATCCATGACAATCAATGCCGGTTTATGTAACAATGCCTGTGCAATTCCAAGCCTTTGTTTCATTCCGCCTGAAAAAGTCCGCACCTTGGAATTCTCTTCCCCGCTCAACCCCACTTTCGACAATATCTCAGGAATGCCGCTTAATAATTCTTCCCTCTTGATACCTGAGAGCTGGCCCATGAAAGTGAGGGTTTCTTTGGCAGTCATCCATTGAAAGAAGTTAGGGTATTGTGGTAAATAGCCTATCTCCTTTTTCATTTTTGAAATTTTCTTACCATCAAGCAATACTTCTCCCATACTTGGATCTATTATGTCTGAAATCACTTTTATTAGTGTCGATTTACCAGCCCCATTTGGCCCTATCAATCCGACACATTCCCCTGATTGCAGTTCCATTGAAAAATTATTGACCGCTGTTTTTTCTTTAAATTTTTTTGTAACATTTTTAATTTCTAATTTCATATTCTTTCACTGTCCTTTCTACCAATAACGAAGTACAGAATTGGACCGATAGTATTTGCAAAAATAATGATGAGTGTCCACAATAAAACATTTTTCCTCGTCTTTCGATTTCTGTATAAATCAATTAATGCTATAAGCACTAAAATCATCCCAATAGCAATTACCGGTAAAACAATCGGCAGAATCGACATGAAATCAATATCTTTCAATTCATTCCATCCATAATGCAATTCCATATATACCACTCCTTTGAAAATGAAATAATGTTATCATTATCGATAATGATAACATGAAAAATGGAATTTTGCACCTGTTTTTTTCTTTAATAAAATATTGTTTTAGTTTTTATTGTTATTTATAATGATAATATTATCACAATGAATAATAATAAAAATATAGACATTATTTTTTTACACTTATTCGAAAAGGCTTATGATTTACTTCAAAAAAATATTTCTGTAATATTATTTTTCGAACTGTGTCATTTTTATTTAAATAAAAGTGATTCAATCATTACAATTTATGATGAGTTAAACTTATTATTCATGACCTACTAAATTGATTTAAGATTATATTTCCAATGTGAGGAGAAGAAGATGATTAATAAAGCTGAAATTTTAATGCATCCTGTAAGAATAAAGATTACCCAAGCTTTAATGAGAAACAGGGAAAGTGGCTTAACACCATTGGAAATGTTAAAAATCATTAAAGATGTACCCCAAGCAACATTATATAGACATATACAGGTTCTGTTGGATTCAGGGGTCATTCGCATTGTAAAAGAAAAAAAAGTGAGATCCGTTTCTGAAAAATACTATGTTTTAAATGAAGAAGAAGCGCGACTTAGCGGGGAAGAATGGAAAAAATCTTCTAATGAGAAAAAGGTGAACTATTTTTCTTATTATCAATTATCCCTTATGACTCAATATCAAAACTATCTTACTAAATTAGAAGAAAGAGACTGCGCGGAAGATGGCTCAACCTTTTCCCTTTTAGAACTAAAGCTTGATGATGAAAGCTTTATTAACTTCCAAAATGAATTGAACGATTTAATGGTAAAATACTACAAAGCTACGAATCAAAGTGCTAAACAAGACTCTCCTATTCGAACAATCGGTGTCACAATTATTCCAGAATCATAAAAAATGAAAAGGCTGTTCCAAAACCATGGACTCAAGAACGGTGAATTCTTATAGAAGGAATCGTAACTATATATTCAACCAATCAGGTTGCAGTATACGTTTTGAAACAGCCATACATCATGGAAGAAAATCTAAAATGGGCTTAACCACCCTCTTTTGGACAGTGCCATACCCGCTGTCAGCAGCTCCCCAATGCTTCCTTGATGCTGCTGTATACTTCGTCCCACAAGTGCTTTTCTTCAGCAAAAGCTGCAGTTATCTTTTTAATAACTGCCTTTTGCTCTGCCTCGAAACGCTCATCATCCTTGGCCGGCAGGTCAGACCTCAACTCCATTACATACTCTTGTACCTTTGGTGCACGAGGTCCCCAAACAGCTTTTTCTTCGCCATTCTTATCAATGAATATAAAAATGGGAATCGAACGCGCTGTTCCATTCGTTAAGTATTGATCCATCAGTTCTAGATTTTGATCTCGTAAAACCATGCGAGTTTCAATATTTGCCGCTTCAGATATATTCAACAATATAGGAATATTCATCATCGCGTCCCCGCACCAGTCTTCAGTAATGACAATGGCTCGAAGTTCCTTCTTCTTTAATTCATCAAAAAAACCTTGGTCCTCTGTAGAAATGGTAAAACCTTCCCGAATCGATTGTAAGTTTTCTTTATGAACTTTCATCGAAGCTACAAATTCTTTAGCAGGAATCCCCTTTTCGAACCATTCATTCAGTGTCGTCATACTATTTCTCCTAACTATTTTTACATTTAAAGTACCATAAAACACTTATTATTTCATTGTTTCCACACTGAAAAATAAAATGACAAATTGGTAAATTAAAACCATGTTTTTCTTTCCCGTGTAAAGGGAAAACTCTAAATACATTCAATAGCTTGCTAAATACCTATTATATATTCATTAAATCATTGTTTTTTAGTTTAGGAGATGAAATTTTGTGGAAGGTTTTCTCTTTGCACTACTCCCTGCATTGACATGGGGCAGCTTAGTGCTTGTTTCCGAAAAACTCGGGGGCAACTCTTATAATCAAACACTTGGCATTACAATCGGTTCATTACTGTTCGCCATCATGATGTCTTTCATCAATCCGCCGGAATGGAGCAGTCTAGTGTGGATTGTCGGCATCATTTCCGGGATAGGCTGGGCATTCGGGCAGTTATTTCAATTCAATAGCGTCAAGGAAATCGGGGTATCGAAAACCGTTCCAATCTCAACAGGACTGCAAATTCTAGGAAATGCATTTTTTGCGGTTATCATTTTCAGGGAATGGAATGACAGGATGACAGTCATTATCGGCATTGTTGCAATAATCTGTTTGATTACAGGTGTCTTGCTGACGAGCTCCGGCGATGGTGATAACAAAAAAGCAGGAAGCATGAAAAAAGGGGTTCTTCACCTTGCCATTTCAACGGTGGGTTATGTTACATATGTCATTGTTGTCAGATGGAATGAAGTTGACGGATGGTCGGCGATCCTGCCGCAAGCAATCGGCATGTTCCTGGCTGCCCTGCTCCTTTCCATCAAACATAAACCGTTTAATAAGTATGCTAGGCGGAATATTCTAACCGGATTGATGTGGGCAGTCGGTAATATCGGTCTCCTGCTCGCTAATCCAAAAGTGGGCGTTGCCATCTCATTCTCATTTTCCCAAATGGGAATCGTCATTTCCACTTTAGGAGGCATCTTTCTTTTAGGAGAGAAAAAATCCAAAAAGCAAATGGCCTTCGTCATCATCGGGTGTGTACTCGTAATTGCTGGCGGAGTCATGATCGGCTTTACAAAAGAATAGTCAAAGGGGCGATGAATGATGTATGAAGATTTAGAGAAAAAAGTGGTAGTCATTACTGGGGCGGCAAAAGGGTTAGGAAAAGCCATGGCCGAAAGGTTCGGGAAAGAAAAAGCACATGTCGTATTAAATTATCACACTGAAAATGGCGACCATGAGGAAATCATCAAAACGATTGAAGCAGCAGGCGGGAAAGCCGCAGCCATTCAAGGCGACGTTTCAAAGGAAGCTGATGTGAAGAAATTGCTTTCATTCGCTGCGGACACCTTTGGTACGATCGACATCATGATCAACAATGCTGGTATTGAAAATGAAGTGCCCAGCGAAAAATTAACTCTGGAAGATTGGCAGAAAGTCATCGATGTAAATTTAACAGGGATGTTCCTGGCAAGCAGGGAAGCAATCAGTTACATGCTCGATCATGGTATCAAGGGCAATATCATTAACATGTCATCCGTTCATGACCGGATACCTTGGCCTCATTTTGTCCACTATGCAGCAAGTAAGGGCGGAGTGAAGATGATGACTGAAACCCTTGCACTTGAATATGCCCCCAAAGGGATTCGTATTAATAATATTTCACCTGGCGCAATCGACACACCCATCAATGCAAAAAAATTCAATGACCCAAAAGCTAAACAAGAAGTCATCGACCTGATACCGATGGGATACATCGGAAAACCAGAACAAATTGCCGCTTGTGCCGCTTGGCTAGCGTCCGCAGAATCTAGCTACGTAACGGGAATGACCATATATGCTGATGGCGGAATGACCAAATATCCAGGATTCCAAGCAGGAAAGGGCTGAAATTAACTTTTTAGTTTTAGCAGCTGTTGATATTTCCCTTCTATAAACAAGAGACATTTATGTATATGGATAGGAAAAGAAAAGGGACTAGGATTTCTCCATATTCCCTCTTTCCTTAGTCCTTCCCTTATATATGACTTTATTTGATGGATTCTAATGAAAATGCGAGTAATTTAATCCCCTATTCCATTTAATTTGTTATTTCTTCGTTAACAAAGCGATTTATTGGATTCTTTAATCCAAGATGATCGCGGAGAGTGTCTCCTTCGTAGTCCAAACGGAACAAACCTCTCTCCTGTAAAATTGGAACCACCATCTCGACGAAATCCTCTAAGTCGCCTGGTAACAGTGGAAATTGAAGCATAAAACCATCGGCAGCTTTTTCAGTAAACCATACCTCCATTTCATCAGCTACTTGAGCTGGTGTACCGACAAATCTATCTCGTCTGGCAGGGCTGAAAAATCTCGCATATAATTCACCGACTTTTATGTCTTCTTCATCAATAATTTTCTTCATTTCATTAAAATTACTTTGTATGCTATTTACTGATGGAAACTCAACATCCTTCGCTGGTGTATCTAAAGAATATTTTGAAAAATCCACGTTGCCCATATAACCAGAAACGAATTTCAAACTCTCATAAGGGTCAACGAGACTTTGGAGTTTATTGTATTTTTGAATGGCTATTTCTTCGGTTTCTCCGATAATAGGGGAAATTCCGTGAAGGATGTGGAGCTCTTCCCCGCTTCTTCCAAAATCCGTTAAAGACGATTTTAATTCTTGATAATATCGTTTCGACTCTTCAATGTTATCCCAATGAGTGAAAACGACTTCGGCTGTTCGAGCGGCTAATCGCTGCCCTGGTATTGACGCACCCGCTTGAATAATAACCGGCTGTCCCTGCGCCGAGCGTGCAATATTCAACGGACCTTTAACTGAAAAATAGTTCCCTTTATACCGAAGCTCATGTACTTTATCAGGATCAAAAAAATGTCCTGTTTCTTTGTTATGCACAAACGCATCATCTTCCCACGAATCCCATAATCCTTGGACAACATCGATGAACTCCTCCGCTCGTTCATAACGATGATCGTGCCCCCAATGTTTATCGCGACTGAAATTCAAGGCCGTTTCTCCGGTCGCATCAGCTGTCGTAACAACATTCCAGCCCACCCGTCCGCCGCTTATATGGTCAACAGAAGCAAATTGGCGAGCGAGTACATAAGGTTCACTGTACGTTGTAGAAGCTGTGGCACCAATGCCAATTTTTTCTGTCGCAGCAGCTAATGCTGTAATAAGTACAATCGGATCAAACCGATTAAGTATTTGAGGATGTGATTCATGATTAATGGCCAAACTATCTGCCACAAAGGCAAGATCAAATTTCCCTTTCTCAGCAATTTTTGAGAGTCTTTGCAAAGCTTTTACATCGATACTTGCATTCGGATTTGATGCCGGATGCCTCCATGACGCAACATGCATGCCTGTTCCAATCAAGTAAGCAGCTAACTTCATCTGTCTGTCTTGAGCCATTCTAATCTCTCCTTATTCATTAGAATATATCTCCTTATAACTGCTCAATTCTTTCAAGGTAATGAATGTTGGAATATAGTTTCCATTATAGGTCTCTTCAATAAACTTAGCCGTTTTCTCTGATTGATAGAGATCAACTAGTTTTCGGAAAACTTCATTGTCTTGATCTTCACTCCTGGCCGCTATAATATTAATATATGGCTTTGCAGTACTACTTTCATAAATAAGAGCATCTTTTAAATTTAGTCCCGCTTCTACCGCAACTCCATTATTAATCACCGAACCAGCTGTATCTTCCATCACACGTGGGGCACTTGCACCATCGACAGGAACAATTTTGATTTTCTTCGGATTTTCCTTTATTTTGTCCTGTCCACCATTCCCGTCAAAGTCATCAACAACCTTTAAGAGTTTAGCTTCTTGTAATAACAATAAAGCTCTCCCCCAGTTAGCCTGGTCATTAGGCACAGCAATTTGTGCACCATTTGGAATCTCTTCCACCGATTTATATTTACTTGAATACAAACCAAGAGGAGCAATAATTGTAGTCCCAATTGGAACGATGTCTGTATCGTTTTTCGCATTAAATGAATCTAAATAGGCAACATGTTGAAATGCGTTGATGTCAATATCCCCTTCTGCTAGCGCTGCATTCGGATCATAAGCCGATGAGAAATTAACAATTTCAATTTCCACCCCTTCTTTTTCAGCCTGTTCCTTTAAAAACTCCCATGTTCGAAGTTCAGAATTTCTAATTCCGACCTTCACTTTCGTTTGTTTCCCTCCTGCATTCGTTGAATCACTTGAGCACCCTGCCAATAACACCCCCAAGATAAGCAGTATAGGTAAAATATATTTTTTCATCATTCATTCCACTCTCCCTCTGTATACTACCGCCCTACACCCTTCTAATTTTTCGTTCGAACATATTTCCTAAACTTTGAACTCCCTGAACTACAATTACTAGAATTACAACGGTGACGAATATAGTAATGGTGCTAAAGCGTTGATAGCCATATGTTATCGCTACATCTCCAAGTCCACCGCCACCTATAGCTCCTGCCATAGCTGTAGCGCCCACTAAACCAATTGTTGCAGTTGTTATACTCAGAATTAACGACGCAAAAGCCTCAGGCATTAAAAACCTGAAAATAATTTGTAATGGTGTTGCTCCCATTGCTTTCGCTGCTTCAATAATGCCTTCATCCACTTCCAATAGCGAATTCTCTACTAGTCTTGAAATATATGGGCCAATATGAAGCACGAGTGGTACAATTGCTGCTGTGGTACCAATCGACGTACCAACAATTAGTCTTGTAAATGGGATAATCGCCACAAGCAAGATAATAAACGGAATCGACCGGAAAATGTTTACAATCGGATTCACGATAGAAAAAATAAATCTATTTTCATAAATATGACCTTTTCTTGTTACAACCAATAAAATGCCTAAGAATATTCCGATGATGCTTCCAAAAAAAAGTGAAATACTAACCATGTACAGCGTTTCCCACAAGGCGTTTAAAATGAGCTCTTTGTTTACTTCCATCCTTCGTAACCTCCTTCACTTCAACCTTTTGATTCTTTATAAACTGTAATGCCCGAACAATTTCATCATCATTTCCTATTATTTCAACAATTAAATTACCAAATGGGATGCCTTGTAACTCAGTAATATTGCCGAACAGAACGTTTATTTCCACATTAAACCTCTTCGCTGTTCTTGAAACGATTGACTGCCCAGATCTCAATCCCAAAAAATCAATTTTAAAAATACGGCTGAAATAGGCATCCTCATTGAGCAATCCATAAACACTTGATGGCACTTCATCTCGAACAACCGATCGAATGAAGTTACGTGTTGTTTCTGTTCGTGGACGGGCAAAGATATCGATCACATTCCCTGATTCAATCACGCTACCATCCTCCATCACTGCAACCCGATTACAAATTTCTTTAATCACTTCCATTTCGTGCGTGATAATTAGAATGGTAATTTTATATTCATCATTTATCCGTTTCAACAAATTCAAAATTGATTTTGTTGTTTGTGGATCCAATGCCGATGTTGCTTCATCACATAATAAAATCGAGGGGTTTGTAGCCAAAGCACGGGCAATCCCGACACGCTGCTTTTGTCCGCCTGAAAGCTGATTTGGATAGTTCATTGCTTTGTCTTCTAGACCAACAAAGCGGAGAATCTCATTAACTCGTTCTTCAATCTCTTTTTTCTTTTTTTTACTTAACAATAATGGCATCGCCACATTATCAAAGACTGTTTTGGAATTAAGTAAATTAAAATGCTGAAAAATCATGCCAATATTTTTCTTAGCTTCACGCAAATCTTTTTCAGACATCTTGGCAAGGTTTTTTCCTTCTACAATCACTTCACCTGAAGTAGGATATTCCAGTAGATTCACAGTTCGGATAAGTGTACTTTTTCCGGCCCCACTAAAACCGATAACCCCGAATATATCCCCTTTTTCAACGGTTATATTAATCTCCTTTAACGCTTCAATTTTCTTCTCCCCGTCATCAAAAACTTTTGAAACCCGACGAAATTCTATCAAAGTGGCCACCTCCTCTTTTTAATTAGCTTGGTATAGAAGCCACCCTTAAAACGCGGGCACGACGGCTCCTTCATATTGATCTAAAATAAATTCTTTGACCTTTTCCGTCGTTAGTGCATTCGCAAGCTTTTGGATCGCTTTATCGTCCTTATTGTCTGGACGAGCAACTAAAATGTTAACATATGGTGAATCCTTCCCTTCAATTATCAGTGCATCATCGAGAGGTTTTAACCCTCCTTCCAAAGCATAGTTTGTGTTAATGGCCGATGCTTCCACATCATCTAGCGAGTGAACTAAAAGAGGGGAATCGACTGGAATGAATTCTATTTTTTTAGCATTTTTTGTAATGTCCTCAATCGTATAATCCCCTGACTTGGAACCATCCAGCTCAATGATATTATTTGCCGCAAAAAGCTGTAACGATCGTGAAAAGTTTACTGGATCTTTCGGTACGGCTACTTTCGCTCCGTCTGACAATTCACCTATAGACTTAATTTTTTTGGAATAGACACCAAATGGTTCAATATGTACACCCTTCACATTAACCAAATTCAGACCACTATCTTTATTTACTTGCTCTAAGTAAGGGGTATGTTGAAAGAAGTTTGCATCCAATTCTTTGTCTGCTGTTTGTTGATTCGTTTGAATACCATCCGTAGATATCACTACATCCAGTTTCACGCCTTGTTTTTCTAAATCCGGTGCAATAAACTCTAAAATTTCTGCATGTGGTATTGAGGCTGCACTAATTTTCAAAGTCACTTCCTCATCCTTGTCTCCTTTACTCTCCGATGATGTTTGCTCATTACTTCCACAAGCACCCAATATCAGCAATACTACTGTTAAAACCGTTACGGACAGCCATTTAATTTTCTTCAATGTTTCTCGCTCCTTTTTTTATCCTTTAAATTGGAATAACAAATATTTATCAGCTGCTTCATGCCCTCTGGATCGTTTCTTTTCCTTCTATATGATAGTCTCTTCCCCTAAGAGAAGCGGACTCAACAACTGGAAGGATTGGATCCGTTCTGTTTCTTTTCGAAGCGGTGTATGCAAAATAAATTCATCCACTTGAAAAACTTTCTGAAGTTCCTTTAAAATCCCGTTAACATATCCTGGAGTCCCAGCAATAACACTTGCGGTCTGCTCTTCTATTTCGTAAGCTTCACCAGCCTGCTTCTCAAATGACTCAGCCTGCTCACGTGATTGAACTGTCAGCGTCCGGCCACTTTGTAGATGAACTTTAAATAGTTTGTGCTCGCTTGCCAGCTCCTCTGCTTTTTGTTGGGTAGGAGCTGCCACAACCGCTACTGATACGATAAAGCGACCTTCTGGGTACTTGCTTCGGTAAGCAGAAGACGCTTCATACAGGATGGTATCATCACTATTAATAAATCTGGCGAATACAAAATCCATTCTGAGGTTAGCGGCTAGTTGAGCGCTGTCTGAACTTGCACCAAGCAGAAAGGTTTCTGGCTTTTCAGGCGGTATCGGTGTTGCTTGAATACCAGAGAGCAAGTGATCATCATCGATTGAATTTTCAATTATCTTTTGCAATAAGGATGCACGTTCCCCGAAATCTTTTCCATCATTCACAGTTCCAAATTGTAACGCCTTTGTAGATAAAGGAAATCCACCTGGTGCTTTACCAATGCCAAGATCTACCCTGCCCGGGGCAAGAGTGGATAAAACATGAAAATTTTCAGCGACTTTATAAGGGCTGTAGTGCTGAAGCATGATACCTCCCGAACCTACACGAATGGATGTGGTTTTCGATAATAAATAAGAAATTAATACTTCCGGTGAAGATCCAGCAACTTGTTCCATATGATGATGTTCCGATACCCAAAAACGGGTATATCCCCATTCTTCAGCTTTTTGAGCTAGGTTTACGGTTTGCTTAAGTGCATCAACTGCCGAATTCCCAGGAAAAATGGGGCTTTGATCTAATATTCCAAGCTTAAAACTCATATGACTTTCTCTCCAATCATTAATACCGAGTTAACAAATCGAATTAGTTGTTTTAATGTAATTGAAATTCATCCTAACATTGTAAACAAGCACTTGACAACACCTTATTTGATAGAAAAATTTATTTAATTGATAAAAAAATTCTATCAATTGCTTATGAATTTGGAATGCCTTTGCCTAATAATTAACCAAGCTCTCTCCTATCATGTTTTTCTTCTTACCGCTATCAGAATAGGATTCATCAATGAGAGGAAGAGAAAAGGAGAGAGGAGTCTATGATAAGCTGGAATGAAAGAATGAAGAGTGGCTATGTGTGGTAGATAAAATTGGGGGGAATGATCGCATCATGACTATGCTTGAAATCAAGTTGGAATGAAGCCTTTGGAATTATAACAACAAAGGTGCTAGCACGAAATCGTGTCTGGCACCTAAGTCAAATATGTTCACCACTTACCATGGTTATATAATAAATCCTTGGCACTTTCAGATAAAAAATGAGCGGCTTTAATAATGGATTTTTCATCAACAGTAAAAGCTGGATGATGCCAATCTTCGTTTCCGTTTGTACCAAAAAAGGCAAAGGTACCGGGGATATGTTGAAGGTAATAGGCGAAATCTTCACCACCCATTGAAGGTTCAGGATTGATTACATGTAATGATTGCTCCAAAGCAGACCTGCGTGCCATCTCTGTGACTGCCGGATGATTAAGAAGCGCGGGCGGTCCAGGAAACCAACCAACCTCAGCTTCCTGTGAAAAAGCAGCTGCAATATGATTCACAATCGAATAAAACCTATCCTTTACTTCTTCGCGAATTGTAGATTCAAAGGTTCGAATCGTTCCTTCCAGTATTACGTCACCCGGAATTACATTCCAAGTGTTTCCACCTGTTATTCTCGTAACACTCACCACAGCACTCTCTAATGGGGATACATTCCGGCTGACGATAGTTTGAAGAGCGGTAATAAGCTGAGCCGCTGCCGCTATTGGATCTTTTCCGTTTTGAGGGATAGCCGCGTGGCTCCCCTTCCCTTGAAGGACAATATGAAAACGGTCCACCGCCGCCATTAACGGTCCTTCTTTTATCCCAATGGTGCCGACAGGCAAATTGGGTTTATTGTGCAGGCCAATTACAGCCGCTACATCGTCAATTTGACCATCTTTTATCACATGCTCCGCTCCGCCACCTAATTCTTCTGCAGGTTGAAAAAGCAATCGCACTGTCCCGCACAACTCTGATTGATATTCTTTTAAAAGGTAGGCAGCACCTATTGCAGCTGCAGTATGAAAATCATGGCCGCAAGCATGCATCACTCCTTTTACTTTCGAAGCAAATGGAAGCCCGGTTCGTTCCTCAATCGGAAGCGCATCGATATCCGCCCTTATGGCGACTGTCGGTCCGGGCTTGCCGCCCTTTATATCTGCAAAAACACCTGTTTTCAATCCTGTATGACGGATCTCAATGCCCTCTTCCTCGAGCCACGTTTGTATCGATTTTGTCGTTTCAAATTCTTCATTTGATAACTCAGGATATTGATGTAAATGGCGCCGTATCGATATTAAGCGCTTTTCCAGCTCTCGATTCATACAGTCGCCTCCTTCTATAAATCTAAGCGATAGCATTTTACTAAAATATCATGATTTTGAAATTCCTTCGTTCGATCCCGTTTAAAGCCAAACCATTCATATAGTTTAATGGCTTTATGCATCTTATCAGTAGAATGTAGATACAAACTGGACGCACCTTGCGATTTTGCATAATTTACACTAGCTTTTAATAATTCCTGAGCGATACCGCGTCCCCTTGATTCGGGATGAACGGCCAACAACCGGATGATTGGTGAAAAAATCCCAAGTTCCGGCTTTTCATATGCTTTTTCAGATGACTGAAAAAGCTGTAATGTGCCAAGGATATCCTGATTGCACTTTGCAACCAACACCTTATCAACATGTGGATTATCCACCGAGGATTCAATATTTTTTAAATATCCTTCCCAAGCTTCCGGGTTCGAATATTCATGTTCATATTGTTGATAACTTTCTACCAATAAGCGGCGCACCGTCTCTTTATCTTCTTCAATCAATTCATCGACTACGATTGTATTAATCATACGTCCTCCTTTTGCCCCTTCCTTTAATTGGCCCTTTCTTCTAAAAACGATACGGAAAAATCTCTTGATATCCGGTTTAAAAATTGTCGTGTTCGCTCTTTTTTTGGAGCATTGAAAATCTCCAATGGTGACCCTTCTTCAACAATGACCCCGCCATCCATGAAAAGAACGCGATCCGATATCTCTTTAGCAAAACTCATTTCATGGGTCACAATCACCATCGTGATGCCTTCCTGTGCAATTGCTTTTATGACAGAAAGCACCTCCCCAACCAACTCAGGGTCGAGTGCCGACGTTGGCTCGTCAAATAGAATGACCTCCGGATTTAAAGCAAGCGCCCTGGCAATTCCAACACGCTGCTGTTGCCCTCCTGACAATTGCGAAGGGAAATGGTTATGCTTATCTCCCAAACCTACTTTTTCCAATAACAGCTCGCTTTCCCGTTTCGCTTCAGCTTTCTTATATTTTTTTGTAACAATTAACCCTTCCATTACATTATCCAAAACAGTTTTATGAGCAAATAAATTATAATGCTGAAAAACCATTGCCGATTGTCTCCTAAGGGATAAGATTTCCCTTTTGGTCGCCTTTTTAGACTTCACCTGGATATCTCCGACTTGAACAATTCCCTCATCTGGCTTCTCGAGAAAGTTCAAGCACCTAAGCAGGGTCGTTTTCCCAGATCCACTCGGTCCAAGTATGGTAACTACTTCTCCCTTTCCTATTTTCAAATTAATCCCTTTTAAAACAGGCTGCTGGTTAAATGATTTTTTTATATCTTTTAAATAAATCATTGTACTCCTCCTCGATTATAGGCAGTGGCCTTTTTCTCAATTAAAAACGAAAGCCCCTCTGCAATGATTGTGAGGCCCCAATAAATTAAACCAGCAGCGATAAAAGACTCCAAAAATTTCAAATTGGTGGATGCAACTATATTGGCTGCTCCTGTCATTTCTTTTTGCGATACAATGAAGGCAATAGATGACGTATGCAAGAATCCAATAAAAATATTCGTGAAATTCGGGATGGACTGAGCAATGGCCTGTGGCAAAACAATTCGCGTCATGGCTTGAAACGAATTCATCCCCACGGAAAAGGCAGCCTCCATTTGGCCATTGGAGACACTGATAATTCCCGATCTGAATATTTCTGATAAATAGGCACCCGCACTCAACGATAAGGCGGTTAAGACAAATAAAATGATCGGAATGGAATTAGATTGAATACCCAAATCAAATTTTTTTGAAATTTGATCGATTAATAATGGAAAACCGAAATAAATGAGCATTATGTGCATAATAATTGGTGTTCCTCTAAAGAAGGAAACATATCCATTTGCAACTCTACAAAGAAATTTCACTTTATATATCCTAATCAAGGCAACAGCGAGACCGATAATAAAACCTGCAAGAAGAGGAAGAATCGTTAAGATAAGTGTGATCGGAAGTGCTTTAATAATCTCCTTAAAAGCAGCCCAAATGAATAGAATATCAATCGTCAAGTCCTTCTCTCCTCCCTTTGTTATCCAGTAACAGACACATCAACAGTTTGATACCGATTAATGCGATTTTCATAAAGCCTGAATATTTTCTCAAACAATAGCACGACTGCATAATAGATAACAGCTAATGAGAGATAGACTTCGAGAGCATGTGCAGTTGCAGCAATTAATGTCTCTCCCCTGCCCATCATATCCATCACGCCGATGGTAAAGGCAAGCGAGGTATCCTTCAAGGATCCGATAATAGAGTTTGCGATATTCGGAAAGGCAATCCTTATGGCCTGAGGAAGCACAATTCGAAAAAAGCTTTGACTATTATTCATGCCAACAGAATAGGCTGCTTCCGTTTGCCCATAATCGACAGCCTTAATCGCTCCTCGGAATATTTCTGCGAAATGTGCCCCATTACTTAATGCATAAGTAATAATGACAAAATACAGAGCATCCATTCTTGAAATATCAATATTAATGAATAAAAGGATTGCAGGCAGTCCATAAAAAACTAGAAATAATTGTATTAAAATAGGAGTTCCCCGAATGAATGAAATATACAAAATGACTAGTTGATTCAAAACTGGGATACGAAATAATCTCAGGATGGCTGCCGCTATCCCGATGATCATTCCTAATAAAACGGATGCTGCCAGAATTTGCAATGTTACTCCAAGATAATAAATTAATGTCGGAATGAAATCGACGATTAATGAAGGATCAAATGACTTCCCCATGCTTTAGCACCTCCGAGCTTACTACTATCTAATTAAAATCCTACTGAATAGTCTGCGCCAAGCCACTTTTTACTTAGTTCGCTAACTACCCCATCTTTTTTCAGCTCCACAAGTGCTTCATCAATTCTCTTCTGTAAAGGCGTTTCGTCTTTTCTTAGCAAAAAGTATACTTTTGAATTAAGAAGCGGCTCACCCACAACCTTTTGCTGTGCATCTGCTTGTTTATTTAAGAAGTCGACTGCAAATGGTGTAGTAATGGTAGCATCCGCCCGACCAGTTTTGATTTGATTCTTCGTATCATCTGCGCCTTGGCCAGAATAAACAATTTCAATACCGGCATCATTCTCTTTATTATACTTTTCAAGAAAAACAGCAGAATTGCTCGTTGCACTCACTATCGCTTTTTTCCCTTTTAGATCTTTAATGGAATGGATATCATTATTGTCCTGATGAACTGTAACTTGAAGCGGAAAGACATTATAGGGTTCTTTATTAAATAGAAATTTTTCTTTTCGTTCATCATTCACCTCCATTTGGTGAGCAACAAAATCTATTTTGTTCGTTTCTAAACTTAATAATAGATTAGAAAATTCCATCGTTTTAAATTCAAATTCATATTCAGGCAGCCTTTCATCGATTTGACGAACCAACTCTACATCATAACCTGTCAACTTACCATTACTATCCAAAAAGCAAATATTAGGGAATTGCGTCCCAGTTCCGACAATGATTTTCTGAACTTTTTTATCTTTTGAATCTCCAGAACTTGATTTTGCTGTACTCGTTGTTTCTTTCGAAGAGCAAGCTCCCAAAAAAGTAAGTAACAGTGCGATAACAATTAATAATGTTTTTCTCATCTCAAATTCCCCCGACGTTTTTAATTACTAACAATTGGTTCTTTATTTTCAATAATGCGAAACAACGTTTCATCTAGAATTTTACGAAGATACACAATTTTTTCTCCATCGTGATCTCGTTCAGCAAAAATCTCATAGCCTCTTCTTTCATAAATGGAAACAAGCCAAGGATGACGATCAGCTGTCGCCAAATAGACAGCAGGCGCTTTCACCTGTTTTTGAAGTGCATTTTCTTCCACCCAGGTTAACAACGTCGAGCCAAAACCTTTTTGTTTGTATAGGGGGTCGACTGCAAACCACCAAATGAATGGGTACGGACTGAAATGATCAGGATCATTCCATGGGTGACGAACTGTCACAGTGGAAACAATTTGGCCCTCTTGTTCTAAAACATAAGTGAGATTCCGCCGAATATTATTCGTCACTAGCTGCAAATCAGCTGTCGCAGCCAGAAAGTTAATATTCAATTCTCTAATTGGTTCATAAGCCCGAAGTGTAACGGTAAGCACTTCAGGAGCATCTTTTACAGTGGCAAGACGGATTAGCTGTGTCATGATTAACTCCTCGTTTCTATAACATATTATTTACACAAGAATAGTCGGAATTATATCTGCAATTTTTCATTATTCAATCAGTCATACTTAAAGACTCAGATTTAAAAGCGTGAATTTTTGTTATTGTACACGTTTAAGTACTTTTTCAAGATGAGGAATTCCAATTTCAGTAACGCTCTCATATACGCTACCTCGCCCAATTTCAATAATGGGTACATACCGAACACCATATTTGATTTCTAAAATATCTCGCCGATCATCATGATTGGTAACATCCACCGTTTGATAAGCGATCTCCTTTTCTTTTAAGTATTGTTTAACCTCTTCGCAATAGTGGCATCCTTGTTTTGACCAAACGACGACAGATAATGCTTCTCCCATTTCTTATTCCTCCTTTAATTTTTCAAATGATTCTTCAATCATTGATTAATGCTTTCTTTCGCATAACGATTTTCCGGGAATGGAAGGCCCAAGTTGCCTCTTAAGGTTTCTGCTTCATATTCTGTACGGTATATTCCCCTTTTTTGAAGGATAGGGACCACATAGTCTACAAAGTCACTTAATGCATTGGGAACACTTGAAGAAAAGATAAATCCGTCCGCCCCCTTCTCTTCAAACCATTGCTGAATCAAATCCGCTACATTCTCTGGAGTTCCAATGAAAGAAGTCCGGGGTGTTGTCTCCTTAAGTGCTACTTGACGGAGCGTTAACTGTTTCTCCTTCGCTTCCTGTTTAATTCGATCAGTTGTACTTCGGAAACTGTTTTTTCCGATGTCTCCGAGATTTGGGAAAGGTGCATCCAGTTCATATTGGGAAAAATCATGATGATCGAAGTAACGTCCCAAATAGTCAAGCGCCTTATCTATAGAAACTAGGTTAGCTAGTTCTTGATATTTGTGTTCCGCCTCTTCCTCAGTTGCACCAATGATTGGCGCGATACCTGGCAGAATAACAATTTCATCAGGTTTTCTCCCGAATGCAATAGCCCTATTTTTTACATCTTGATAAAAAATCTTTGCATCTTCCAATGTTGGTTGACCTGTAAAGATTGCATCCGCTTCTTTAGCCGCAAAATTTTTGCCAGCTTCTGATGAGCCAGCTTGAAAAATGACAGGTCTCCCCTGTTTAGATCTGGCAATGTTGAGTGGTCCATGCACGGAGAAAAATTCTCCTTTATGCTTTAATTGATGCATTTTAGAAGGATCAAAAAACTCACCGGACTCTTTATCCCGAGTAAACGCGTCATCCTCCCATGAATCCCAAAGTCCTTTGGTGACTTGTATATATTCTGATGCTATCCGATAGCGTTTGGCATGATCAGGGTGTTCCTCAATCGTTTTGTTATAGTTCAAGGCCGTACTCTCAAGAGGGGTAGTAACAAGGTTCCATCCGCCACGACCTTGACTAATGTGATCAAGTGAAGCAAATTGCCGGGCTACAGTAAATGGCTCACTGTATGAGGTGGAAACTGTTCCGACAAGTCCTATTCTTGATGTGAAAGCAGCGAGTGCGGATAAAATGGTAAGTGGTTCAAATCGATTTAAGAAATGCGGTATTGACTTCTCATTGATAAACAATCCGTCAGCAATGAAAAGTAAATCGAACTTTCCCTCTTCAGCCTTCTGGGCCTGCTCCTTATAAAATTCAAGACTAACACTGGCATCTGCTTGAATGTCTGGATGTCTCCAACCAGATATACTCCCTCCAACTCCATGAATAAGCGCTCCAAATTTCAACTTTCTCTGCTCAGACATCAATACTCCTCCTTTAATTAATCGGTATTCAGCTTTGCTGACATCCACCATCTACGCTAATTTTGGCTCGTAACGTGTTTCTCTTCAGATAAGGCTAATTGAAGCGGACTCAACAATCGAAAAGATCTGAACCTTTCTGCTTCCTTTAAAACCGGCGAATGTAGGATAAACTCATCTACACCGTACTTTTCATGTAAATTTGCTAAGACTTCTTTTACATAAGAAGGAGTTCCAGCAATGATATTGGAATCTTGTTCTTCTATTTCGTAAGGCTCCCCAGACTGCTTCCCGAATAACTCTGCTTGCGATAGTGTTTGGACCGTGACAGAACGACCGCTTTTGAGATGAACTTTCACAATCTTCTGGTCACCTGTTAACTGTTCTGCTTCTTGCTGTGAAGGAGCAGCAATCACTGAAACCGATACCTTAAAGCTTCCAGTTGGATAGATACTTTGGTAAATGCGTGAAGCATCTTCGAGTACAGTCTCATTACTATTGATAAATTGAGCAAATACATAAGCTATACCAAGATCGGCTGCTAATCTGGCACTGTCAGCACTTGCACCAAGCAGAAACATCTTAGGCTTTTTGGAAGGGAGCGGTGTCGCTTGAATGCCTGCAAGCGGGTGAGCTTCATTAACCGAATTTCCAATTATTTCTTGCAGGAAAGATAACCGCTCTTTGAAATCTTTTCCATCATTCACAGTTCCAAACTGCAGCGCCTTCGTTGATAAGGGGAGGCCGCCTGGTGCCTTTCCGATGCCAAGGTCTACCCTGCCTGGCGAGAGATTCGATAATACGTGAAAGTTTTCCGCCACCTTATATGGACTATAATGCTGAAGCATAACACCTCCGGAACCTACCCGAATCGATTTTGTCTGGGCTAATAAATAAGAAATCAATACTTCCGGGGAGGACCCCGCCAGCTGTTCGGCATGATGATGTTCCGATACCCAGAAACGGGTATAACCCCACTCTTCTGCATGTCTAGCCAGATTAATGGTTTGCTGTAGCGCATCAAATGCTGAAGCTCCTGGAAATATCGGGCTCTGGTCTAAAATGCCAAGCTTATAACTCATATTCTCTCCTCCGTTTTAATTCAAAGTTTACTTATGTGAATAATTATATTTTGACATATCCTATCATCTAAAACATGCTAATGGCAATGGTTTTACTAATAGAAAAAAATATTGTATTGATAGAAAATATCTATCAATTCGATTGTATCTGTAATTGCTGATGGTTTTTCTCAAATTTCCGAATCGATAAAAGAATGTCTTTCCATAATAAAGGGGATTCCATCCCGTGATTTAAATGCGTCAGATAGATGTGCTGCTTTATCTTGAGTAAATGTGACACATCCACTTCAATCAAATTTCCCTGTTCTAACTCTTTTTTAATACATAAGTACGGTAAAAATCCGATACAGCTTCTGCTAAGAATTAGCGACTTCGCCACTTCCAGGTGATCAACCTGAAAATCAATGCGCGGCTCTACATTGGACACTTCAAAAATTTTATGAACGTGGTTCCAGTCAAGTGCACCACACTCAAAAAATACCAACGGCTCCATTGCTAATTCCTGTACTGTTAGCCCAGTTCGAAGTTGAAATGGATGTCCTGGATACACGACTAAACGAATCGAATTATCAAGGGTTTTGTAATTTTGCAGACCACTATGTGTAACATCCTTCATAAAGGCTATATCAACTTGTTTCTGAAGCAATTTTTCCATTAATGCATCATTTGTTGCTGAAATAAATTTAAAGCGTAAATTTGGGTTTTCCTTTTTCCATAGAGGAAGAGCAAATGGAATAAAGTATTGCGATGTAATGATATTAGCCCCAATCGTTATTTCCTCCAGTTCGCTTCCTGTTTTCAACTGCTTTTTCCCCTGGTGAAAGGTACGAATAATTTGATCAGCAAATGGAATGAAGGCTTTCCCTTTTTCGGTTAAAATAATCCCTCTTCCTTGCCTCTCAAATAGTACTGAATCGAGTTCACTCTCAAGGGTCTTAATTCTTGCCGAAACAGTTGGCTGTGATAAAAACATTGCTTCTGCGGCTTTATGAAAACTATTAAGGTGAACAACATACATAAATGCTTCAATATGATCAATATTCATCTTGCCAACTCCTTTTCCAAAATGAACGCAAAAAGCTCCTGTTCGCTTTTCGCGTTCAGGAGCTTTCGGTTGTCCAATCAGCTCATCCACTTATAATAATTCTTTCTCCGATTTTAATCTGATAAAACCAATAAGTAAAGTATAATTTAATTTACAGAACAACCAAAAATCACGATATATTTTTTACGTTTTCATACATTATGATATTCAAGGAACGTAATAGTAATTATGCAGATGAAAATTTCAGGATTCTAAGTAAATAAAACGAATACTTTTTGGCCGTTTCAGAACTTTTCCAAACTGTCCATCCTGTCTACGTTATATTTTTTTCTCCTTATAAAATAGAAAAGAACTGTCATCCTAATGGAGTAATTCCAATAATGACATAAGGAGAGAAACCACATGCCTCAGCAACAAATTGATATCAACCAATTAAATCAAGCAAAAGCAAACGTTACCCTTACGCAAACCTTACTTTCACAAGCAATTGAAAAATCTTCCTCTGATCCAACTTTGGCACAAGAAGCCATTAAACAAGCTGCTCAAGAAATCGCCCAAGCCCAATCTTCCGTAAATCAGGTATACAATACAGTACAAGCTCAGCAAGCGGAATGATTTTGAGCATTATCTCGATTAATTGATTCAAAACAAGAAGAAAGAGGCCTATATCCAAATTTAGGAATAGGCCTTTATATAACGAATGTTTTTGGTGAATCCAAGCTTTTTCACCCCCACTTATTTAATGGCGGTATACTTTGTGGGAACTTAAACGCATTGTATGGATCATACCTCGTTTTCACTTCCCTAAGCCGTTTGAAATTTTCTCCATAATACGCAGTTGGCCAATCTTTGATTAGAGTATCCGGCCAATTCACATAGTCACCGGTAGTAAATGGCGACAAGGCATGCTTCAGGTCCTTGATCCAACGAATGTTTTGCCGCTCTTCTTCTGGATTGGTCCATGTAGCCTGATACTCCTGGGCGATGATGGCATCGCGATAATAAAAAGCTGTCTCCTTTGGATCTTTAAGCCCCGCCACTCCTCCTAAGGATTGGTGCCAAATGGCTGCATCTTCATTTGGAGCATTTCCTAAAAAATGTTTCATGGTCATGATTGCTTGCTGCGGAAAAGCTTTTTCAATGAAAGATCCTGACCTCTTTCGATACGCCGGTTGATTTCCAGCTGGATAATCAAAGAATCTTACGGCTTCAATGTATGGGACTTCCTTTATCATGACATTTATTGGTGAACCAGTTTTTGTCAAAGGCTTTAATAGCTGCTTCAATCTATGTGACGTTCCAACAAATTCACCTTTAGCAAAAATTTCGTTTGCTTCCTTTGCCTTGAACTCTATTTCTGAAGTTAAGCATTCATCAGCTTGAGGGGCCCAATCCTGCCAGGCTTCAAACACCGCTTCGAAATCTTCCCACCCCCATGTGACGGAGAAAATAGATACCCTTGATACGGGGGTTACCCTGAAAGTAAGAGAAGTGACTATGCCAAAGTTTCCCCCTCCTCCCCCGCAGCAAGCCCAAAATAAATCACTATTGATTTTCCTATTTGCTTTAATGAGTTTGGCGCCCCTCTTTCCACACGCCCTTACCATTTCTATTTCAAGTAGATTGTCACAAGTAAGTCCAAAGCGCCTCGTTAACATACCTATTCCACCGCCGAGCGTAAGACCTACAACACCAACACTGCTTTCGGTCCCTGCCGGAATCGTCGTTCCATAGTTCCATAACGTATTATATACTCGCCCTAAATCAGCTCCGGCTTCAATTTTTGCGATCATTTTTTCACGATTGACCTTGATATTGTACATTTCACTAATATCAATGACTAGACCGCCATTCACTAATGAAAAATTTTCATAACTATGCCTGCCGCTCCTAACCCGGAAAGGTGCATGATTTTCCCGGGCCCACTTCAATGAATTCAACACATCATCGGAATTTTGACAAAACACAATGACCTTTGGGAATTTAGAAAAACTTAAGTTATTATTTATCCTGGCACGCTCATACTCAGCATCATTAGGTGTAACGATACGCCCGGTAAGCTTTGTTCTTTCCAAAAGATAACCCCTTCCTCGAGTAAATATGTTACATCCTATGAAAAAACCTGGCAGGAAGATACATTCCTCTTGCTGGCCCTCCCTTGTAATGGGGTCAATTTAGCTTTACTCGTGAATTTTTCAGTTTTACTCGTGAATTCAACGCATTTACTCGTGAATTCCACGGTTTTACTCGTGAATTCCAGCTTTACTCGTGAATTCAACTACTTTACTCGTGAATTCCACGCATTTACTCGTGAATTCCACGCATTTACCCGTGAATTCAACGGTTTTACTCGTGAATGAATTCAGCAATTGATCCCAAAAAAAAAAAAAGCCCTTCTCGAGTTAAGAGAAGGGCTTTTTGTTACCTTATCAGGAAATCTCATCATTGGATTTAACATCCAATGGTGTTCGTTTATCCATTTTCAGCATGTAATAACTTGCTGCGACCAAGGCTAGGAAAACGATCCCGACAACCAAGGAAATCCTTGTGCTAGGATTGATCCACATACCGACCAGCACCATCAGTAAAAAGGCAATTGTCGCATAGTTACTGAAAGGGGCCAACGGCATTTTGAACGGATGTTTCTCCATTTCAGAAGCATTCACCTTTCTGAATTTAAGCTCACTGATAAGTATGACAAACCATGGAATCATCCCGGGCAATACACTCGCACTGTACACATAAAGGAATAATTGCGGCGGTGCAAGGTAATTCAGGATAACCCCGATGCCCAATCCTAAAAGTACAGCGATCGTGCAATATGCCGGCACTCCATTTTTTGATACTTTAGCAAAGGCTTTCGGGGCTTGGCCATTCAATGCCAGTGTGTAAAGCATACGTCCTGCACTGAAAATCCCACTGTTGCATCCAGACATTGCTGCAGTGATTACGACAAAATTGATGATGCCTGCCGCTGCAGTGATACCTATTTTGGCAAAGGTTGAAACAAACGGACTGCCTAAGTCATCCAGTTGATCCCAAGGGAAGACGGTCACGATGACGAATATGGCACCAATGTAGAAAATTAAAATGCGCCATATGATTGATTGGATCGCTTTTGTTACGGTCTTGGTTGGATCTTTCGCTTCTCCGGCTGTGATGCCGATAAGCTCAACGCCTTGATAGGCAGCCACGACAAGGGAAAGCGCGAAGAAGAATCCTTTCCAGCCTCCCGTAAAGAAGCCGCCATTTGCCCAAAGATTCGATAATCCAATAGCATCCCCGCCATTCCCTATTCCAAAGAAGATAAGGCCAAGGCCAGCAATGATCATCAATATAATCGTTATGATTTTTATAAGTGCAAACCAAAATTCAAATTCCCCGAAGGATTTTACCGAAATAAGGTTTGCCGCCCCCAAGATGATCATGGCGACCACACCTGGTATCCAAGCAGGTAACTCCGGGAACCAATATTGCATATACAACCCAACTGCGATGATTTCGGACATTCCGACGATTACCCATTGAAACCAATTGCTCCAAGCAGTCATATAACCTGCCAAGGGATGTATATAGCTGCTCGCAAAGGTTGCAAAAGAACCTGTAGTCGGTTCTAAATATAGCATCTCACCCATGGAACGCATGATGAAAAATATAAAAATACCTGCGATTGCATAAGCAAGCATTACAGAGGGCCCGGTCCATTTGATCGTGCTCGCAGATCCCATGAATAACCCGACCCCGATGGTTCCGCCCAAGGCTATCATTTGAATATGTCTTGATTCCAGCCCTCTCTTTAATTCCTTGTTCGACATGATTAACTCCCCCAGATGCAATATCGGTAATGCTTTTCCATCCTTGCCACGAACGACTCTCTTTTAATTAGAATTGCTTTATCGTAATCAATATTACATAACACTTCAATTATGTTTTCTTATCTTATAATAGTAAATATTCTGTAAAAATACAATTGTATTTTTGAAATAAACAGTTACCAATAATATCTTGTCGATTTTTCTAATCTTAAAATATCATTTTAAAAAAATGATGTTCAGTATTTTATAATAGTGTTCGTTCAAAAAGAGTGGAAAACTATCATTTCTGCTTAAACCTTAAGTTAAATACAGACCACTATTAAACTGCGGATAATGCCTGTTTCATTTCAAAAAAATTTGTTGACCAATCGAAAAATAGATGATAGAATTCCAATATTATTTTATAAGCATAATGAATGATCCAACAGTGGAAGATTAACACTGACAGACATTTATTCACAACCGCATACAAGCAAGCGATGAATGCTATGGATGACACTATAGCAGGAGCAGCTTCTGGAGAGACTGTACAAGATGCAGCGCCGAAGGATTCACAATCTCAGGCAAAAGGACAGAAGAGTAACGAATGATAGAATTGTTATTCTGAACCCTTTAAGAGATTGGTATTATCCAATCTCTTTTTTTATTGTCCAATTTGTGATTGGACTTAAAACTACACTCTTGAAAACCATGGAATAGGCAAGCAGGGCAAAAAATCACGCCCATCTCTCCAAGACCATGCAGGTTGAAATCATTCACTAACAAGACTATAAAAAACGGGGGCGCAAGAATTGGCTAAACAGGAATTAAAAAGAGATTTAAAAAATCGACATGTACAACTGATTGCAATAGGAGGAACCATTGGCACCGGTTTATTTTTAGGATCCGGAAAAGCCATACAATTGGCTGGACCTTCCATTATATTCTCCTATCTGATAATAGGAATTGCTTTGTTTTTTGTGATGAGGGCGCTGGGCGAATTGCTATTATCCAATGCAGGTTATGCATCATTCACTGAATTTGCAACCGAATATGTCGGTCC
Source organism: Peribacillus sp. NPDC056705 (assembly GCF_043656335.1). Taxonomy (NCBI): domain Bacteria; kingdom Bacillati; phylum Bacillota; class Bacilli; order Caryophanales; family Bacillaceae; genus Peribacillus; species Peribacillus sp. NPDC056705. Next base: position 29,114 of record NZ_JBHTYI010000006.1, read on the forward strand.
ATGGGCTGGATTCGTGACAGGTTGGACATATTGGTTCTGTTGGATCATGACCGCAATGGCCGATATCATAGCTGTCGGTGTCTATATACAATATTGGTTCGATATCCCTCAATGGATTCCGGCCCTAATATGCCTAGTCATTCTGTTAGGGTTGAACCTATTGACCGTTAAGTTATTCGGCGAATTGGAATTCTGGTTTGCCATCATTAAAGTAGTCACGATCATTGCCTTGATCATCGTAGGAATCATTCTTTTGATCATCGGCTTCAATACCAATACCGGAACGGTTTCCGTAACGAACCTATGGAATCATGGGGGCATGTTCCCCAATGGCATTTCCGGATTCCTATTATCTTTACAGTTAGTCGTCTTCTCATTTGTCGGTGTCGAATTGGTCGGGGTTTCCGCAGCGGAAACGGCGAACCCGAGAAAGAACATTCCCTCTGCCATCAATAAAATCCCTGTCCGGATTTTACTTTTCTATGTGGGTGCCCTATTCGTCATTCTCTGTGTCAACCCATGGACACAACTTGATGCCACGAGCAGCCCATTTGTAGAGGTCTTTGCGTTAATCGGCATTCCTGTCGCTGCAGGAATCATCAACTTCGTCGTGTTGACATCCGCTGCTTCTGCATGCAACAGCGGTTTATTTTCAACAAGCCGGATACTCTATACGTTAAGCAGGAATGGCGAAGCCCCTGCTAAACTGGAAAAATTAAATAAACAGGCTGTTCCAAGCAATGCCTTATTAACATCCACCATCGTTGTATCAATAGGGGCATTATTGAGCAAGCTGATACCGGAACAGGCGTTTACCGTGGTGACGACCATCAGTGCCATCTGTTTCATTTGGGTATGGAGCATCATCTTGATCTCCCATATCAAATATTCGAAAACAAGGCCTGATCTAAGAGCTCAATCGACTTTCAAGGCTCCTTTTACACCCTTTGTCAATTACGCTATTTTAGGATTATTCCTATTCATCCTTATTGTTATGCTATTCGCTGAAGCTACACGACTATCACTGCTTTTGACCCCGATCTGGTTCATACTCTTGGTGATACTATATAACTATCGGAAAAAAAATAGCTAAAGGAAATAAAGTCTTGAATTCAATTCGAATTCAAGGCTTTCTCCATCTAAGAAACATATCAAGATTAGGCAGTTGGCGCTTTTTTGCTAAAATATATCACCCAACTCCATTAAATTTTATATCAAAATAGTGTAAGCTATTATATATCATCGGACCTTTTTAAAAGAAGGTAAATCCGTCTTGCATGAATTTTCCTTCCCGGTTTGGTTCACCAAAGCCATCAGTGGCATTGAAGAATAAACCCCATTGATGGACGTTTCACTTATTTAAAACGGAGGGGTTTGTTTAATGAAGATTATATATATCCTTACTCTAGTTCCTTTTATAGGCATACTAGGATTTCTACCTTTTGTTAATAAAATAGAACCATACGTATTAGGGATGCCTTTCAATATGTTCTGGATGGCTATGTGGGTTGTCCTTACCTCTGCCATATTGGGCATCATGTATAAGCTGGATCCCAGGAATCGGGAAGGTGACCCGAAATGAATATTGCTCTCTTAATCATTTTAGCATTTTTACTTCTATCGATATTTTTAGGGATACGCTCTTCAAAAGGAAAAGATATGGACTTGGAACAATGGACGGTGGGCGGACGTGGTTTTGGTGCGATTTTCGTCTTTCTGCTGATGGCCGGTGAAATCTATACGACCTTCTCCTTCCTTGGCGGCAGCGGCTGGGCATATGGCAAGGGCGCACCCGCTCTATATGTTCTAATTTACATTACTTTGTCTTACGTATTATCCTATTGGCTCCTTCCGGAAATATGGAAATATGCCAAAGAAAATAAACTGATGTCTCAATCCGATTTCTTTGTGAGCAAATATAAGAGTCCCAGTTTAGGAATTTTGGCTGCACTTGTCGGTGTGGTGTCGATGATTCCAGTGATCGTCGTGCAGCTGAAAGGATTGGGAATCATTGTCTCAGAGGCATCTTATGGTGCCATCTCAATGCCCGAGGCAGTTTGGATGGGGGCGATCAGCCTTACCATTTATGTGATGATCTCCGGAATACACGGTTCTGTTTGGACAGCGGTCATTAAAGATATCATGATGGTCGCCATAATAGGATTTTTGGGGATTTATCTGCCGATCCATTACTTTGGCGGATTTCAGCCGATGTTTGAAGCGATTGATGCGGCCAAACCTGGTTTTCTAAAGTTCCCTGACCAGGGACTTAGCGTATCATGGTTTATCTCCACGGTAATATTGCTCGTATTCGGTTTCTATATGTGGCCGCAAGTTTTCAGCGCTGTCTTTTCAGCACGCAGCGGCAAGGTATTTCGAAAGAATGCCATCATCAGTCCTTTATATACGCTCATGCTGTTATTCGTCTTTTTCGTTGGGTTTACAGCTATATTGAAAGTGCCCGGACTTGTTGGGGCAGATGCAGACCTCTCATTGCTGCGCCTTTCGATCGAGACCTTTGATCCATGGTTTATAGGCATAATCGGCGGAGCTGGATTGTTGACCGCGTTGGTGCCGGGATCCATGCTTTTGATGAGCGTCGCTACACTGCTCGCGAAAAACGTCTATAAGGAATTTGCACCTGCAGTGTCCGATCGCCACGTTGTACGATTGGCAAAGTTCCTTGTTCCAGTCATTGCCCTTATAGCCGTCTACTTCACCTTAAACGGCGGCGAAACGATGTCAGCATTAATTCTAATGGGCTACAGTCTCATTACACAGCTATTCCCGTCCCTGCTCTTTAGTCTGAAGAAGAATAATCCCATCAATAAATATGGCGCAATCGCCGGCATTATCACCGGATTATTCATCGTAATCTGCATTACACTCAGTTCTTCAACTATAGGAACCTTGTTTCCATCCTTGCCGCAAGCCGCAAAAGATTTGAATGTGGGAATCATCGCCTTGGCGGTCAATTTCATTGTGATGATCACGGTAAGTCTTGCTTTCAGAAAGCACGCGGTTCAGTTGGAACCTAAATCCATTAACGATATATGAAACAAATTTGAAACTGTTTTTTTGGATAGATAAACATTGAGGCTCAGTCAAAAGACTGAGCCTTCCTTATTATCGACATCCAAAGTCATAATGTCCTTTTTCTTAAGAGTGATTATAGAAAGTTAATAGCAGCCAAAAGACAAAGTCCCATAATAAACTACTAATCTTTTTTGTTTATAAACAAATTCCCTATTTTAGCTAATAAATACAACGAAAAAATAATCATCAAGGTTCGGGATACTACCAGACCATCAATAGCTAAATCATATCCTTTAGGTATTAATAATTTAGGGTTAAAGCATAAAGTAATCGATATTACGAAGGTTATTAAAACTAGGATAAACCCGAACTGAGATCTATTTGACATTAGCATTCCACCTTATATTGTGTATTTTACAAAAAGCAGCATATCTGAAGGAAATAATATACATCCATTGTTACTAGGGATATCTCAGTTGCAATAAAAAATCCAAAATAAATAGTCACCCTATAAAGAATGACTATTTATCATAAAATATGAGCTTTCGCAGTGAAGTGCATCGTATTGCGTCCAAGCCAACAAAAAATACTCTTTTTAAGAGGTTCGGGCTTTTACTCGTGGATTTCATGCCTGTTAAAACTCACATCCTTCTTTCCCGTACCTTCCGTAATCCATTAAAGCCTTCCTGCCGTCATTCATTGCTTCAACGATTCCCTTATATTCGTGCAACTGTTGCTCCAGTTTTTGTTTTCTTTTTACGATCATCCTCGTTACCTCTTTCGGGCTGGGCCCGCCTTGAATGCTTCTAATTTCCACAAAGTATTCGGGAGAGATGATCTTTTTCCATTCGTCTTCAGTTAAATTCACTGCAACGAATTCATTGATGATCTTATTGATGTCTTGTGTGTCCCAATCATAAAGCTCCTTCCCTTCACCTATCGACCGTTTTGCAATATGACTGGCTATGGAATGAGCTTTTCTAAAGGATATCTCGTAATCTCTTGATAAGGTATCCGCTAATTCAGTAACCGTTATACTGGATTTTGCGGCCATTTTCTTTGTATGTTCTCCATTTACTTGCAAAGTCGATATGACGGCATACATGAGTTTCATGACACGTCCTGCATTCGAAAATGCTCGATATAAATGCGGCTGTAAATCATCTTCCGTATCGACGATATCACCAAATGGTGTATTGTGGATCATATTCATTGCAGCGAGTGCATCACCATATGCACTGCTAGCAATCGAACGGGAATGTTCAATGGAAACCGGATTTCTTTTTTGCGGCATGATGCTGCTCACTTGAACATAAGGATCCGCAACATGAAATGTACCAAACTCCCTTGTCACATGCTGCAGGAAATCTTGAATCCATCTCCCTGTATCGACCATGCACGTCATGATGGCCGTTGCGGTTTCCAATAAATAATCCGCCCCTCCTATCGAGTCATAGGAATTCTCTATCACCGAATCAAATCCAAGCAGTTCGGCAGTACGGTTCCTGCTAATCGGAAAACCGGTGGTCGTTAACGCGGCAGCGCCCAAAGGCGATTGGTTAACCGTTTCATAGGCTGCCCATAACCGGCCAATATCCCTTTGAAGCACATCATAAATGGCTAAAAAGTAATGTCCTATCGTAGTCGGCTGAGCCGGTTGGGTATGCGTGTAACCAGTTATATAGGTTTCTGTATGTTTTTCAGCCTGCACCAGGAATGCCTCACTCAAATGATTTGCATAGCCAATCAATTGGAGCATATGGCCTCTCAAAACAAGCCGGTACATCGCGACTCCCATATCATTACGACTGCGGCCGATATGAATCTTCCCTGCAAGTTCATGACCGATTTCCTCACCTATCTTTGCCTCCATCATGAAAAATAAGTCTTCGAATTGGGGCTGATAGGTCAACTGCTCGAGATCTGTTTGGGCCACTTTCCGAATCCCGTCAAGCATGGTTTCCGCCTCTTCTTCTTTAATGATCTTTTGTTCCGAAAGCATGATGACATGTGCCCGATGAATATCGAACATTGCATGAAATAAGTAATCTCTTTGATCATTAAAAACAGGCATCAGAAGCTCTCTAGCATAGGTTTTTCCGGGAAAGACACTACCTTCATTTTTGATAAAATCTTCAATCCTGCTCATCTTTAAACCTCCAAATTTATAAAGCTTTTTCCGCTTTGATTCCAAAAAACTTGTTCGAGATAAAGAGAACGATTACAATCAGCGTGATTTGAATCATCCCATAGGCAGCTGCCTGCCCCATATTGAACATTCGAAGCTGATTCATGATTTCAATGGATATGGGCCTGTTTGAAATAGTGTACAACAGGACCGAGGTCGGGAATTCCCCCACAGATTCGATAAATGCCAATAATGTCCCTGATAAAACGCCAGGCATAATAATCGGAAAAATGACCTTTCTGAAGGTATAAAACCACTTTGCCCCCAAATTTCTGGCCGCTTCTTCAATCGAATCATCAAGCTGCTCCAGAACGGCGTTAGTCGAGCGGACAACGAGTGGAATATGTCTGACGAAATAGGCAAGAGGCAAAATCCAAAATGTTCCTACCAATATTTGACCGAAAGAAAAAACGCTAGGTTCATTGAATGCGAATATCAAGTTCATCCCTATGACCGTTGCAGGCAACGCCCAAGGAATCATGACCAGAATATCGACAAAGCTTTTCCCGACGAATTTCCTTTTGACAAGCACATAGGACGCTATGACCCCAAACACCAGATTTGCCAACGTTGCCATAACCGCCATCAGTAAGCTATTTCGTAACGGTTTGAAGATATTAGGATCTTCAAACAAAAGCCTGTAATTTTCCACATTAAATACTGTTGGATACGTTTGAAATGTCCAGGTTCCATCCGGCACAAGTGAAAGCAAAAGAATCGTAAAGTGCGGTAATAGCAAAATAATTACGCCAATGATGCCCGTTACGACCATCACCCATTTCATAATCGGGCTCTTCACTTCGCTCCTGTGTGCCCCAATCCCTTTCGAAGCCATGCGATAATCTTTCCTATTCTGATACCAACGCATGAATAATAGAAATGAAATCGAAACGATGGATAGAATGACGGATTGAGTAGCGGCAATTTCCATATCACCATTTATTTTTGAAAAATAAATTTGCAGGCTCAACACCCTGTATCCGCCAGCCAATAAAAACGGGGCACTGAATGAAGCCATTGATATCATGAAAACAAGCAAAGCAGCGGCAACGATGGCAGGTGTCAATAATGGAAATGTCACCTTCCAAAAAACCTTGAATTTATTAGCTCCTAAGTTATAAGCAGCTTCTTCAAGTGATGGATCTATTTTATTGATTGCAGCGGATACGGTCATATAAAAATAGACATACATCGTATAGGCATGCACGATAAGGATTCCCGAAACCCCGCCAATTTTAAATGGAACTTTATCGAGACCAAACAGGTCCTTGATGGCGTTCGGAATCAATCCCGATTCTCCATATAAAAACATAAAAGCCATGACCCCTACCAATGATGGAAGGACAATCGGCAAAATCGCTGCCGATGAAAAGAAGCTTCTGCCGGGAAAATCATAACGGTTAAAGATAAATGCGAGCGGAATGCCAATCAAGGCACTGACCAATACACTCAATAAGGATATATAAACGGAATTCCATAGCGCCTCTAGGTTCGTTTTCGATTCCTGCACGAAGAAGTCCTGATAATTTCCAAGGGATATCGTTCCGTCTTTTTGCAGACTTTCGATAAAGGTCCTCAACGATGGGTAGAGAACATACGCTACGAGCACCATAACAACTGGTATAAGGAGCAAAATCGTCAATCTCGTATCACGATTTTTAATCATGGGGCATCACCGCTTATGATAGGGATAAGACGCAGCTGTTTCTCAGGAAGCTGGACATACACTTCCTTTCCTTGATGAAAGTATCCAAAATCCTGAGTGTTGAATACGTCAACCCTTAGTAACACATCTTGAACATCCACCATGACATTCACAACAGATCCAAAGAATTGGACGGAATTTATTTTACCTTTAAAGATATTCGTTCCTTCTTCGGCTGCATCCAGAATTCTGATTGCTTCAGGACGAATCGAAACAGCAAGATCAGCATCAGTCTGTACGATTGAAATTCCTTCCCAAGCTTGATTTTCTACATTCAATTTAATCGGTTGTTCACTATTTTTAAGCGCAACCTCTATATTCTCTTGTTGAACGTTTTCGACCTGAACGGGCAATAGATTAATCTCGCCTATAAAACTCGCCACAAAGTCATTGGCCGGCTGATTATAAATTTCTGCCGGCGTCCCGACCTGGTGACATACACCATAATTGAACACAGCGATCCGATCACTCATGGATAATGCCTCGGCCTGATCATGTGTGACATAAATGGTGGTAATCTTATAATCACGCTGCAGCCTTAAGATTTCCACTCTCATTTCATCACGAAGCTTGGCGTCCAGATTACTTAATGGCTCATCCAGCAGTAATATTTCCGGTTCAATGACCAGTGCTCTCGCAAGGGCCACCCGCTGCTGCTGCCCTCCGCTTAACTGGCTCACTTGCCGATTCGAGTAGCTCTCTAGCCTGACCTTTTGGAGGGCATCCAGCACTCTCCTCTTTAAGTCAGCAGAAGAAACTTTTCTTACACGCAAGCCAAACGCTACATTATCAAAAACAGTCATGTGGGGAAAGAGGGCATAGTTTTGAAAAACCATGCCAGTATTTCTTTTCTCCGGAGGTACACGCGTCATATCTTTGTCGCCAAATCGGACGACACCTTTTGTCGGATAATAAAAACCGGCAATCATCCGAAGCGTTGTCGTTTTCCCGCAGCCACTTGGACCAAGAAAGGTAAAAAACTCCCCTTCTTTTATTTCCAGATTTAAATGGTCGACAGCTATCGTTTTCCCGAAGGCTTTTTGGACATTCTCTATTTTTATTGACGCCATCCCAACGACACTTCCTTATTCTTTAATTTCTTTATCTCCACTTTTAATATTTTCGTCCCAATATTTCATCCACTCGTCACCTTTTTCTTCGAATGCATCCCAATCAATATCCATCGCTTTAATTTCTGTTTCCGTGATCCATTCAGGTAAATCCTTCACATCATTTCTGGTCGGAATTCTGTAAAATTCATCCGCTAGAATTTTTGCGGCTTCCGGTGAATTCACAAACTCATAAAAGGCTTCTGCCGCTTTTGGGTGCTTGGCACCTTCAACGATGGCGATACCTTCTGTCAAAACTGGCGTTCCGCTTTCTGGAATGACAAATTCAAACGGATAATTTTTATTTTCCTTAAGCATGACAACATCCGGCATTGCCCAAACGGAAAGTGAGCCCTCTCCTTTGGCCACCTTGTTATACATCATTTCCGGGTTTGCTGAATATTCCTTTGTGTTTTGGTCGAGCTTCTTTAACCAGTCATACCCTTCTTTTGGATCATTAGTATCCTTATACGTACGATAGATCATCGCAGAAAAGATTGTCCTCATCGTTCCGGAGGCTAACGGATAGCGAATGATGATTTCGTCTTTCCACTTTGGATCAAGCAGCTCATCCCAATCTTTCGGCACCTCGTCTTTTGATAGTTCTTTGCTGTTATACATGATGACTTCCGGCGTCTGGCTCGTTCCCGTCCAATACCATTCCGGATCGTGGAATCCTTCATCGAGACTATCGGAATAGCTAGGCTTATAAGCAGCCAGCAGCCCATCACTCTTTGCTTGATTGAAGTTCGTGGAAGGTGCCCCCCACCAAACATCTGCCTGCGGATTGCTTTTCTCTGATCGAACGCGGTCAAGGATTTCCTGAGACCCCATATCAAGCCACTCAACATCAATACCATACTCATCTTCGAACTGTTTTTCGAATTTTGATAAAATATCTTTGCCATGCGGTGAATAAACAACGATCTTATCTTCCAGCTCACCTTTTTTTCCCTTGGCACCGCCAGCTTCCGAATTCGTTTTCGTATCTGCACCGTTACATCCCGAAATCAATAGTGCAGCCGATAAGACCATTACTGAAACAAGCGACTTTTTCTTATTTTTCATTAATACTCCCCCTCTTCACGAAAATTCAAAATGCCATCATGTTCCCTTAAGAAAAGGGAAACCGCTCCAAGTACTCCTGCGTTTTCTCCCAGTTGTGAAGTTTTCATTTCTACTAAACTAGGAAGATACCGATCAACGATTTCCCGAATTCTAGGTAAAATGTATTCAGATGAATTTAAAACACCACCTCCTAAAATAATCACCTCTGGATTTAGTAAACTGGCCGCATTGACTATGCCGCAGGCCAAATGCTCGATGGCTTCATTTATGACGGCAATGGCTGTCGCGTCTCCTTTTTTTGCTGACAAAAAGGCATCCTCCCCCGATAGTTCGGAAGATTTGGCCCGTTCGAATAAAGAATGCTGAGGATCCTTGAGAACCTCCCTTGTATAATGACTGCCAATCGACTTTCCTCCTGCGACACTTTCCAAATAGCCGTATCTATGGAAAACCGGCTTGAATTCACGCTTCATATCCTCTTTGTCCGTTACCATATATCCCATTTCCCCAGCTGCACTGGAAGCTCCTCTGTATAACTGGTTATTCAAGATGATGCCGCTTCCTATCCCCGTACCAACCGCAATGAACAGTAAATTCCGCTTATTTTGGGCATTGCCCAGCCATTGTTCACCTAGCGCAGCCGCGTTTACATCATTGTCTAGAAATATGGGGAAATCAAAATACCGTTTCGCTTCGGCTATGAACGGATATTGTACCCAGCCTAAACTCGGTGCCTCTATTACCAATCCGCTTGCCGTTTGCGTTATACCAGGAATCCCGACTCCCATCCCCAATACCCTGCCTTTCGTAATCTGATTCTTTGCAATTAACCGTTCCGTTTCAATCGCCATTTGTTTAAGAAGCCCTGATTGTAAATAGGTGTTAGTTGAAAAGCTAGTGTCGGCAAGGATGTTGCCGCTTAAATCACTTAAAATGATTTTCACTTTCGTCCCACCTATATCGACCCCAATGATATAGGAAGCCTTTTCATTAAAAAAGAGCTGGATAGGCCTTCTCCCGCCTTGAGAAGAGGATTCTCCTATTCCTTTCTCGAATACCCATTTCTCCTGTATAAGTTCATCCACAGCCAGAGAAACAGTTGGTTTACTTAGCTGAAGCTTAACGGCGATTTCAGCTCTTGAAATGGGCGAACATTCCTGGATGCATTGAATGATTCTTTTTTTATTGACATATTTCTGATGACTGGTTGATCTTTTAAAACTCATCACATCACGGCCTTACATCATTTAGTTAGTAAATCTTCCTAATTAAGTAAAAATATAACTTAAAAAAATCCAGCACACAAGTTTTTTCTGAACTTTTAGAATGTTTAATTTTTAATAGTTACTTCGCATCATTTACATTTATAACCATCAATGTTATTTATTAGATAAGTTTTTTTCGTCTGGGTTAGTTAGAAAATATTACTAACCTACATTTTTTTAGGTGTTTTACAAAATTGAAGGGGGTTAAAAGAATAATGAAAAAAGCTCTATTATCGTTGCTTTCCCTTTTGTTGGTCCTTGCCTTATTGCCGCTTGGAGGTAGAGCTGCAAATCCTGAGGAAACCAACGTTGAGTTATGGAATGCGGTCAAGCCGCTCGAGACAACCGTGACATTCTTGAACAGCGGTGCACATCCGGATGATGAACGCAGTGATTTTCTCGCTTATTTATCGAGAGGGTTAGGGGTTAAGACATCCAGCCTGATTGCAAACCGTGGTGAAGGAGGACAAAATGAAATTGGGGATGAACTGGACAATGCTCTTGGGATCATCCGTTCAAGGGAAATGATAGAAGCTGCAAAAATCACCGGGGTCAAGGCCTATCATTTAAGTGAAACTACCTCAGATCCCATTTATGATTTCGGTTTCTCTAAAACACCAGAGGAAACATTGGAAAAGTGGGGTGAGGAACTCACCTATGAAAGGCTAATCCGCTTTATTCGGACGTATCAGCCGGATATATTGATGCCATCCTTTCAAAATGATGATACCCAGCATGGACATCACCGAACAATGACAATCTTAAGTGAACGTGCCTTTAAGGATGCCGCCGACCCAACCGTGTTTCCACAACAATTGAAACAAGGTCTCTCAGTATGGCAGGTGAAAAAGTTATATTTACCCGTTTCCTCGGCAGATCAAGCAACCACTTCAATTGAAATTGGTAAATTTGACCCGATTTACAATATGACTTACCCTCAGCTTGGAGAACAATCACGCTATCTGCATAAAAGCCAAGGCATGGGTTCTGATATTCCTGCAGCACCTCGCCAGATCCATCTGGATTTGAAGCAAAGCGCCGTTGATACAAAAAAACAGTCTGACCTTTTTGCAGGTGTACCTTACAATTTTACTGAATGGGCCGAAAAACTCCCTCGCCAAGCCTCAAAATTGAAAGGTGAATTTAAATACCTGCAACGGAATTTGGACGCCGTCATTGCGGCTTATCCAAATGAAAAACGTGTTTTTTCAACATCCCAAAATGCTCTCTCCAATGTTCGTTCAATTACTGCGCAAGTCAAAAAGGCAAAGCTAAGCCCTGCCATTAAGAACGACTTGCTTCATAAGCTCTTATTAAAAGAAGAGCAATTGCAAAACGTCAGTTATGTCTCTTCAGGACTCGAAGTTCAAGCTAACGCGGCTTCAAAGATCCTTACGAAAGGCCAAAGAACGAATGTTACCGTTACCGTGAAGAATAAAGGGAAACAAACTTTAAAAAAAGTCACTGCTGCTTTGAACGTGCCTAAAGGCTGGAAGACCAAAACAAAAGCTAAAGATGTCAATCTGGCACCAAATAAATCAGCGACAATGACCTACCTGGTCGAGGTCCCAGAAGATGCAGCCTATTACCATGCCTATGATCACTCAACCATTACAACAAGCATTTCATATAAATACGGCAGCACAAAAACGGCCATCAAGGAAGAATTGGACGGAACGATCGCTGTCCTTCCCGACGTTGGCCTTACCCTATCTCCTGAAGATATAGTCGTAAATACAGCAGATGTAAAAGAAGAAGTCCCAGTGACCGTAACCTTGAAAAACTACACAGAAGGAAAAACATCAGCTAAGGTCGCTTTAAAAGTTCCTGAAAATTGGGGAGTTCATCCCCAAAATGCCACTGTATCATTTAATGAAAAATCAGAGGAAAAACAAGTGAAGTTCACTCTCAGACCGCCTAAGGCAATCCAAAATGGTGAATATCAGGTTAAGGCAGCTGCTACTGTCAATGGGAAAACCTTCGATTCGACCATTCAGGAAATTTCCTATAACCATATCGGAACATTCTATTACCAATACCCAGCAGCTATCGACACCGTTGCATTTGAGCTTTTGCAGCCAGCTTCATTAAAAGTGGGGTACATTGAAAGTGGATTCGATAAAGTGGCAGATTATTTGAGCAATGCAGGCCTGAACATTACGAAGTTAACTGCAGCCGATTTAGCTAAAGGTGATTTAAGTCAATATGATACGATCGTTACAGGCATCCGTGCTTATCTATCAAGGGAAGATTTAAAGGCAAATAACGCACGCTTACTTGAATATGTGGAAAACGGCGGTCATCTCGTCGTTCAATACCATAAACCGGGTGATGGATGGGATGCCCTGAAGACAGCTCCATATCCCCTTACCCTCGGGAATCCTTCCATTCGCTGGCGGGTAACCGATGAAAATGCCAAGGTAAACGTCTTGAAACCAGAATCTACTCTCTTTAACTATCCAAATAAAATAACAAGTGATGACTGGAGCAATTGGGTCCAAGAAAGAGGATTGTATTTCCCAATGGAATGGGATGAACGGTTTGAAACATTCATTTCCATGGCCGATCCAAATGAAGAACCGTTTGATGGCGGAATCCTCATGACTAAATACGGCAAAGGAACCTACCTCTACACCAACCTTGTCCTATATAGGCAAATTCAAAGCCAGGTACCAGGCGGATATCGAATCATGACGAACTTAATTAGTTACGGTGCCAAGTAAATAAAAAAAAACCTATGCATGCGGCGAATGCATAGGTTTTTTTTGATGCTTGCCCGATGATTTAATAAACATGCCTGACTGACTCCTGCTCTAAAAAACAAAAAAGTCATGCACAAAGATAAGGAAAAGGCTGATGCGTTTGGGTTGCCCCTCATTTCCCGCATTCCTTTCCCACACTTCATGCACAATTTCATTCATGATGTACCATGGTCTTTAACGGTCATCCCATTAAAGCACTTTGCTCAAGAATGCTTTCGTTCTTTCGTGCTGAGGGTTACCGAATAATTCATTCGGCTCATTTTCTTCCACGATATACCCTCCATCCATGAATATGACCCGGTCCCCGACTTCCCGGGCAAAGCCCATTTCATGCGTAACGACGACCATTGTCATGCCTTCCTGGGCAAGTTGTTTCATTACCTCCAAAACATCGCCGACCATTTCAGGGTCAAGGGCCGAAGTCGGTTCATCAAATAGCATGATCTTCGGATTCATCGCCAATGCCCTTGCGATGGCGACCCGCTGTTTTTGTCCGCCGGAAAGTTCCCCTGGGTAGCTATTTGCTTTTTCCTTAAGACCAACCTTATCCAATAACTCAAGCGCCAACCTTCCTGCTTCCGCTTTCTCGGTGGCACGAATTTTAATAGGGCCCAATGTTATGTTCTCAAGGACGGTTTTATGGGGAAATAAATTGAAATGTTGAAAAACCATTCCAACTTCTTGCCGGACTTTGTTTATATTGATTTTCCTTTTAGGATCGGTTATATCATGTCCGTTAATGACCACCTCACCGCCCGTAACTTCCTCAAGGAGATTCAGGCAACGCAGGAATGTACTCTTTCCAGATCCAGAAGGGCCTATTACGCAAATTACTTCCTTTTCCTGCACTTCTGCATTAATATCTTTTAAAACCTCGACAGTTCCAAATGATTTTCTCAGGTTTTTTACAGTAATGATGCTCATCGAACTTGTACCCTCCTTTCTATGAAATTAGCAATTAGGGTTAACAAATAGATGATGATAAAGTAAATCACACCAACGGCCAGCCAAATCTTGAATGCTTCAAAGGTTGCCGAAGCTTGAATCTGACCTTGCTGGGTTAAATCGGCTATACCAATGACGGATAATAGCGAAGTGTCTTTCAAGCTGATGATCGATTGGTTCGTAATCGTAGGCAGCATCCTTCTAAAGGCTTGCGGCAGCACGACATACCTCATTGTTTGAGTACCCGTGAACCCGATCGATCTTGCGGCTTCCGTTTGTCCTTTATCGATGGATTGTATCCCCGCCCTTATTATTTCAGCAAAATATGCCCCTGCATTGATGGCAACGGTAATTATTCCAGCTGTTGTACTGTCCAAAGAAATCAAATTCAGTGAATTCACACCAAAATAGATAAAGAACAACTGCACGATGAACGGTGTCCCTCGTATCGCATCCACATAAACCTTTGCAATCCAGTTCAAGATCTTGATGGGGGCAAGTCGCAGCAAAGCGACCAGTAAACCAATCAAAAAACCTAGGATAATGGCAATCACAAAGATATAAAGTGTCACCTGAAGTCCTTTTAATAAAATTGGCAATGCCGCAACAATTATATCCATTTCTTTCACCCCTTTAAAAAAGAAAGCGCGCCATAAGCGCGCCTACCGAGCTTTACTCTATTGTTTATTCACCAAGATACGTTTTAATAATTTCATCATACGTGCCGTCTTTTTTCAGATTGGCCAGACCATCATTTATTTTCTTCAATAAATCCTTGTTCTGCCCCTTCAATACAGCAATTCCATATTGGTCACCATTCAAACGGTCACCTACGATTTTCAGCCCAAGATCTTTTTGGGCGATGGCATAGGAGATAACCGGGTAATCTTCTATAAGAGCATCCGCATTACCGTTGGCCACTTCCTGGAACATCGCTGGACTATCATTGAATTGAACTACTTTAATTCCTAGTTCCGTAGCATTATCCTGTGCATATTTAGCACCTGTTGTCCCTTTTTTGACTGCAATGGTTTTTCCTTTAAGGTCTTTAACAGTTTTAGTGCTTGTATTATCTTTTTTAACAACTATTGTTAATCCTGCATCAAAATACGGTGTTGAGAAATCCACTACCTTTTTTCTTTCCTCTGTAATGCTCATGCCCGCAATGGCCACATCAAGCTGATTGGCTTGCATAGCCGGAATGATTCCGCCAAAATCCATCGGAGACAATTTGATTTTAAAATCCTGGTCTTTCGCGATTGCATTGATCAATTCTATATCAATACCTTTATATTCGTTCCCCTCTTTAAATTCAAAAGGAGGATAAGTCGTATCCACACCAATTTTATATACCTTTTCAGGTTCCTTTTCCTCACCTGCACTTTTTTCTTCATTGGTTCCACAAGCCGAGATAAAGATAGTTAGAATAAAAAACATACTCAATAAACCAAGTTTCTTCATTCAAATCACTCCAATTCTTAGATTATACGTGATAATAAATAATTCTCCCTATAATATAGCATAAGAATAAAGTATTATAATATGAATTTTTAGAATATACATTATTTTCTTTAAATAATTTTTATGGATGTTTACCCCAATATTATTTCAGTGAATGAAAATCAAAAAAGTATATGGAAACCTTCACTTTAAAAATAGCCGACATGCCATCGATACCTGTAAAACAAGACCATTAGAGGGCGGTCATATTCTAGTTTTTGAGCGTTCAAATGTTAATTGATTTGTTTTTTTCTTATGTAACTAAAGGGGGATTTCTTATTAGGGATGACAAACTTACGTTTAATTAATTGTTAAATTGGGGAATTATAAAATTTAATTGATGATGACTTGAAGACTAGGATGGGTATGATGAGGATTACGGTAAAAAAAATAATATATTACCTGATTAAATTAAGAGGTAGAATCTTTATTCCATTTGCCATTTTATACATATTGGTTGCTGCGTATGTTGCTTATTCTATAGAGCCACAGACGTTCGAGTCATATTTAACCTCAGTTTACTGGGTTCTTACAACGCTTGCTACGGTTGGCTTTGGAGACTATGCGCCGGTCACCGACCTTGGAAAAGCATTCACCATTGGTCTTTACATCACGGGTATCGGGCTTGTTAGTCTTTTCATTGGAAAAATCATTAAATCTGTATATCTTATCGAAAAACGTAAAGTTGGTGGAAAAATGAAATATACAGGTAAAAATCATATCATTCTAATTGGATGGAGTGATAAGTCAAAAGCAGCACTCCAAGAAATTTTTAAATCTGATGAAACCATTGATATTGTAATCATTGATAACTTGGAAAAAGCCCCCATGTTGGAGGAGCGTCTGTTTTATGTTCGCGGTGATGCTACCGATGAAGAAACATTATTCCGTGCAAATCTGCCTAGAGCAAAAGGCGTTATCATTTTTGCTGACCAAATAACACAAGATAATTATGCTACAAAAGACCCGTTACTCGTCGATGGAAAGACATTATTGGTCGCCACTGCCATAACGGCCATTGAGGAAAAAACGAGTACATCCATTCATGTCACCGCCGAAGTGATCAATCAAAAGCATATTCGTTTATTCGAGCGTGTACAGGTGGATGAGTTTATTCCTACACAAGAAATGATCTCCCACGCCGCAGTACGGTCATTATTTTCTCATGGAGTCATCCATATGTATTCTGAACTTATGAGCAAAAAGTATGAAGAAACCATGTATGAGATTTCTAAACAAGAAGAATGGCGAACCTATCGTGATGCGTTCATAGATCTTCTTAATAAAGGAGCCACACTGGTAGCAGATCGCGGTGATCTTAACATAAACCAAAAATTAGATGAACGAATTCCTGACGATGCACAGCTTTTCGTCATTTGTGATAAAGAGACCATTTCCCAAATAAATTCAGATAAACATTAGAAGCGCTTGTACAATTTGGACGTTGATTGGAACGAAGGGCATTTCCCCTAGACGCGCTTTTCTAAGCATGAGTCTCGAACACCCGCTCCAATCAACTTAGTTTTAACCTTTAGATAGAACCCTTTTGCCTACAAACTGAGGGTTGCAATTAATGCATCCCAAAAGATTTCGCATAAAAAAATGTAGACAAACTCAATTTTCATCGAGTTTGTCTACAAGTAAGCACCATTAATTGAGTAAGCTTCAAGACAAAAAAGAACCTTCAATCAAAGATCGATTAAAGGTTCTGTTGTTTTTAATTTCAATGTTGCTTCCACATCCAAAAATTAACTATAAACTAGCTCTTTTTTTTTGCTCAGACCAAGAGTCTCTGAAGTTGAAGTTTGAATATTGTGCAGAAGCTCTGGATTTTGCATGAGTGATTCTCCATAAGAAGGAATCATTTCTTTAATTTTCGGTTCCCACTCTTTCATACGTTGCGGGAAACATTTATTAATTACCTCAAGCATAACGTGAACAGCAGTTGAAGCACCAGGAGATGCACCTAGCAATGCTGCAATCGAGCCATCGGATGCACTGACAACTTCCGTACCAAATTGAAGTGTACCTTTGCCGCCTTCAGCAGTATCCTTGATGACTTGTACACGTTGGCCAGCTACTACTAAATCCCAATCCTCGCTCTTAGCGTTCGGGATGAATTCCCGTAACTCTTCCATGCGCTGTTCTTTCGATAACATAACCTGCTGGATCAGGTATTTTGTCAATGGCATTTCTTTTGCTCCTGCCGCCAACATAGTTAAAACATTATTCGGTTTTACGGAAGTTATTAAATCGAACATTGAACCTGTTTTTAGGAACTTCGGTGAGAAGCCCGCAAATGGTCCAAATAGCAACGATTTTTTATTGTCGATAAAACGTGTATCAAGATGCGGAACAGACATTGGCGGTGCGCCAACTTTAGCCTTTCCGTATACTTTTCCATGATGCTGCTCAACAACTTCAGGATTATTACATACCATGAAGTATCCGCTTACTGGGAATCCGCCGATATGTTTCCCTTCAGGAATACCGGATTTTTGCAGTAAATGCAAGCTTCCGCCCCCGCCTCCGATAAAGACGAATTTAGCATTATGGCGTTCTACGCTGCCAGTATCGACATTACGCACTTTTAATTCCCATGAGCCATCGCTGGCACGTTTAACATTATCAACACTATGTTTATATTTGATATCGACGTTTTTAGTCTTTAGATGGTCAAACAACATGCGTGTTAAAGCACCAAAGTTAACGTCTGTACCGTAATCAATTTTTGTTGCCGCTATAGAATCATTCGATGGACGGTCTTGCATAATAAGTGGAATCCATTCCATCAGTTTTGCTGGGTCATCGGAATACTCCATACCTTGGAACAGAGGATTTTTTGACAGTGCTTCAAAACGTTTCTTTAAGAACGCTACATTTTTATCCCCTTGTACCATACTCATATGAGGCAATGGCATGATAAAGTCTTGCGGATTATCAATCAGCTTACAGTTTACAAGATACGACCAAAACTGCAATGAAACTTGGAACTGTTCATTAATTTTAATTGCTTTGCTAATATCTATAGATCCGTCAGATTTTTCGGATGTATAGTTAAGCTCGCACAGTGCAGAATGTCCCGTACCCGCATTATTCCATTCGTTAGAGCTTTCTTCTCCTGCGTTTGCAAGCTTCTCAAATACTTTGATTTCCCATTCCGGTGCTAACTCTTTCAGTAATGATCCCAAAGTCGCGCTCATGACTCCGCCGCCAATTAAGATAACGTCTGTTTGTTTCTGTATGTTGCTCATTATAACCTTCCTTATCCCCTATATTTGCAAAAAAGATGTAGGCGCTCCTGTTTAGGTGTAACCAAAAGCCAGGCATGAACTAGGAACACACCTTTTCTGTCTCCTTATAACTATATCATAATCTATTATCATTATTTCATAGATTAAAATATTCTACTATTACTTTTTTTGTTAGAAAATTGATTTTGTGAAGAAATTAGCTTAAACTTATCCGCCATGATAGTCGAAGAAAAAGATTTCTTCAGCAACTTCCCTTTATTGAAGGAAGAAACTGTTAGCGAAATAATATTGACACATCAGAAAAAGTAACGGAAATACACATTTATTGACAATATCGGAAGTGGAATTAGAAGTTTCTGTAACCATTTCCCGAAAAAATAATGCCCTTCCTGAAATTGCCAAACTACTACCTTTTTAACTTGGATCATAAATTTCACCCAATAATTAGATATTATAACAATACCAATAATTACTGATAATTAAACCAATATTAGGTACGGTCATTGAAAATATTCCTAATTTTAAGACTTATTGCATAGTCCCTTATAAATGAAATTTTATCCTTTATTGTTATTATAAGAAAACATTATTTAAGTTATCATTTTCGCAAATAGATATTTTCAGCTTTGTGATCTGGGCCTTTTGTTAAAACGAGTTTTGCCCGTCCTTTTGTCGGCAGTATATTTTCATGTAAATTTTTCAAATTAATTTCTTCCCAAATTTGGGTCGCTTGTTTAATGGCTTGTTCTTTAGACAAGTCAATATAACGATGAAAATAGGATTCGGGACTTTGAAACGCGGTCTTTTGAAGTAATAGGAACCTTTCAACATACCACCGCTCTATGTCATTTGCGTCTGCATCTACATAAAGTGAGAAATCAAAAAAGTCACTGACGAATACTTGATTTTCCTTATCAACTTGAAGAACATTAATACCTTCCACTATTAAAATATCCGGATTACAGATAGTCTGCACTTCATTTGGCAAAATGTCATACTTCAAATGTGAGTAGATTGGAACTTCCACTTTATTTTTTCCTGCTTTTACATCCCCGATTAGGTTAATTAATTTTTGCGTATCATAACTTTCAGGAAACCCTTTTCTTTTCATCAGTCCTTTTTCTTCTAATAGATCATTGGGGTACAAAAAACCGTCGGTAGTGACCAGACCTACGTTTCTATGATTATCCCATCTAGATAATAAGGTCTGAAGTAACCTTGCTGTCGTACTCTTTCCTACAGCAACACTCCCTGCAATTCCAATGATATAAGGTACTTTTTTAACATCAGTTTTTAGAAAGGAAGAAGTGGCTGTATTAAGCTGCTGAGATGCTTCAACATATAAATTGATTAAACGAGTCAAGGGCAAGTAGACCTCTTCTACTTCCTGAATGGATATTTCTTCATTAATTCCTTTTAAGTTATCCAATTCTTCTTCAGTTAAAGGAAGAGGGGTATGGTTTCGCAAAGATGCCCACTTTTTTCGATTGAATTCATAATAGGGAGTATAGGAACTCATGATTTTTCGTTACCTCACTTTTTAGAGTTACTATCAGTTTAACAAGGATGATGACCATAAAAAAGATGTTCCTGATCCCTTATTTACATAAAGACCCTATGACTTGATGAAAGAAATTGAATGTATGGAACCAGCAGGCATAAAGGGCGTTCCTGCATGATTAAACATTCTAGGTGGTTAATCTTTGAATGATAACCCACCTGTCTCCAGAGCATCCCTAAGTTTAGGTAAAGAAGCTGGTCCCATACCGTGAAACTTCAAAATCTCTTTTTCACTATATGTTGATAGCTGATGTAAAGAGGTTACCCCATTGTTTTCCAATGCGCGTCTGGCTGGTGCCGAAAGCAACGAAAGAAATCCGGTGTCAGGTTTGCGTTCTTGTTCACATACAGGGCAGGTCGGACAGTCGCTGGATTTATAGTATTTGTGACCCTTTTCGCAAGTCCTCAAATTCTTTTTTGAAGTGGTCATTGTCAATGTCTCCTTTTCTGATGATTTTTAACATTCTATCTTAAGAAGTAATCACATCGCAGTTAACTTACGCTAAACTTTGGCGGAAACGTACACTGACCCCAATCACCATAGCCCAGAAAGCTGTTAATTAAACAAGGGGCTCAACAAGAACCTTACTTACTGTTTTCAGTTGCTTCTCGGGATATCCAAGGTCACACTATACACCTCATATATCCAACAAGCAATATCTATGGCACAACTTTCATCTTCAACTATCATTTTATCATCTCTTGTTAACTAAGCTGCCCTTTAGTTTCATTGGAAAAGGGCTGCCGAAGCAACCCTTTGCAAAACCCAAAGTGAATGATGGATTAACCCACTTTATCTTCCTTCTGAGCCATTGTCTGAGCATCGGCTTGTACACGCTTGCCTATTCCAAAAGCGAAATAACTAATTGCAACGATAGCCAGAAAACCTATTCCGACCATTAGTGATATACGTGTGTCATCATTAAACCACATACCGATTAATACCATGATCAAGAAAGCGATGGTCAGGTAGTTTGTAACAGGTGCAAAAGGCATTTTGAATGGATGATTGTGCATTTCAGCTTTTTTAATCTTCCTGAATTGGATTTGGCTGATCAGAATGACAAACCAAGGAATCATACTAGGAAGTACACTCGCACTATATACATGCACAAATAAATTTTCTGGTGCAATATAACTTAAAACAACCCCAATTGCTAATCCGACTATCACTCCGAACGTACCGAATAAAGGTACACCGCTATTAGATACTTTCGCAAAGAATTTTGGCGCTTGGCCATTCATCCCTAATGTGTAAAGCATGCGTCCTGCACTGTAAATACCACTATTGCAGCCTGACATAGCAGCCGTAATTACGACAAAATTAATGATTCCAGCTGCTGCGGTGATACCAACTTTCGCAAAAGTAGCAACAAATGGACTGCCAATCGCACTTAATTGATCCCAAGGGTAAACGGTTACAATAATGAAAATCGCACCGATATAGAAAATTAAAATACGCCAAATGGTACTTTGAATCGCTTTGGTTATCGTTTCTTGAGGATTTTTTGCTTCACCAGCCGTAATCCCGATTAATTCTACACCTTGATAAGCGGCAACCACCAGTGAGAGAGCAAAGAAGAAGCCCTTCCAACCACCTGTAAATAAACCACCATGTTCCCAAAGATTCGATAATCCTAAGGCTTCCCCTCCATTACCGATTCCAAAGAAAATAAGTCCAAATCCTGCAACGATCATTAATATGATCGTTACGATTTTAATCAGTGCAAACCAAAATTCAATTTCCCCAAAGGATTTAACTGAAATTAAGTTCGCTGCTCCAAGAATCAACATTGCGATTAAACCTGGAATCCAACCCGGGAGATCAGGGTACCAGTACTGCATGTACGTCCCCACTGCAATAATTTCTGCCATCCCGACAATAACCCACTGGAACCAGTTACTCCATGCAGTCATATACCCTGCCAATGGATGAATGTACTTATAACCAAATGTTGCAAATGAACCTGTACTTGGCTCTAAATACAACATTTCCCCCATTGCACGCATGATTAAGAATATAAATATCCCAGAGATCGCATAAGCTAACATCACTGACGGACCTGTCCATTGAATCGTGCTGGCTGAACCCATAAATAAGCCGACACCAATCGTTCCGCCCAAAGCGATCATCTGAATATGACGACTTTTCAAGTCCCTATTCAAATCTTTGTTTGCCATTCCATTTCCCCCTACACTACTAATAGTCGAAATTTAATGCAAGATGCTTAATACACTCCCTATTTAGTATAGAAATGATATAGCAGGCTCCACTTTTTTGAATCTTTCTTAAAGCTGCCTCATAAAATCATTCTTCACTCTTAATTGACAGTTAGAAAGATTACTATCAAATTTCATGTATATCTTAATTATGTTCAAGGTGTGATAGAAAGCGCTTACTTTTTATCGTTTATAACAGCCCACCCCTTAAGCGTTAAAATTCCTCTGTATAAAATAACTCGAATAAAAGAGTATTGCAACTCTTTTATTCGGCAGGCAGGTTAATTCATGCTGTTACTAAAAGGGACTTTAATCTCAGCTTCAATAACATATCATTCGTCATTTTCTCTAAATCATATTCCGCCTTGAATCCCCACTCTTCCTTTGCACAAGTTGAATCTATTGTATTCGGCCAACTATCAGCAATGGATTGTCTTACAGGATCGACCTCATAATTCATGATAAATTCCGGAATATGCCTTTTAATCTCGGCAGCAATTTGCTCCGGATCAAAGCTCATGGCTGACACATTGAAAGAATTGCGATGTTTTAATTTTGAGGCATCTGCCTCCATTAGATTAATGATGGCAGCTAAAGCATCAGGCATATACATCATATCCATATACGTTCCCTTATCAATGTAAGAAGTATATCGCTTATTTTTAATCGCTTCATAGTAAATTTCAACTGCATAGTCGGTAGTTCCACCGCCAGGAGGTGTGACATACGAAATCAGTCCCGGGAATCGAAGCCCCCTCGTATCAACCCCAAATTTATGATGATAATAATCACATAATAACTCTCCGGATACTTTATTCACCCCGTACATCGTATTCGGCCGTTGAATGATGTCTTGCGGTGTCCAATCTTTAGGAGTGGTTGGGCCAAACGCACCAATCGAACTAGGTGTGAATAATTGGCAATCGAGTTCCCGTGCCGATTCCAAAGCATTGACCAATCCGCCCATGTTTAAATGCCAAGCTAAAAGAGGTTTCTTTTCAGCTGTTGCTGACAATAAAGCGGCTAAATGTATAATTGTATCCACTTCATGTTTTTTTGCCATGTTAAACATCGCTTTTTCATCTGTAACATCTAAAATCTCAAATGGACCTGATAGGGCAACATCGCTGTCCGTTTTTCGAATATCTGTTGCAATGATATTGTCAGCTCCATAAATCTCTCTCATTTTCAGCGTAAGTTCTGAACCAATTTGACCTAAAGCCCCCGTTACCAGTACCTTTTTCATCAAAAATCCCTCCCTATGTTTTAAACTCTGAAACAAGCAATCTCTTATATGATCGACATCTCTTTTCCCACTTTTTCATAAATGGCTATTGCACGGTCCAGCATCTCTTTTGTATGAGCAGCAGTAGGCATATTCCTCACTCTTCCTGTACCCTTTGGAACGGTAGGGAATACGATGGATTTAGCATACACACCTTCTTCATTCAGCCTCTTGCTGAATTGCTGCGTTTTTGCTTCATCCCCTATGATGCAAGGCGTAATCGGTGTTTCGCTCTCCCCGATATCAAACCCTAATTCCTTTAGGCCTTTTTTCAAGTAATCGCTGTTTTCCCACAGCTTATTTTGAAGTTCTGAGCTACTCATCAAAATCTCGATGGCTTCTATACTAGCTGCAACTGCTCCCGGTGTGGCAGCCGTTGAAAATAAAAATGGACGGCTTCTCACCTTTAACCAATCAATCAAATCTTTCTTTCCTGCTACATAGCCTCCAACAACACCAATGGCTTTGGATAATGTTCCAATTTGGAAATCCACTTTATCCGATAACCCAAAATGTTTTACCGTTCCCGCACCATTACCCAATACACCCGATCCATGTGCATCATCAACATACGTGATTAAGTCAAACTCTTCTGCAATTTCCACAATTTCAGGAAGCTTGGCAATATCCCCGTCCATCGAGAAAACTCCATCAGTAATGATCATGACTTTGTTATACAATCCGGACTCCTTTGCTTGGCGTGCTTTTGTCCGTAAATCGTCCATGTCGGAATGGATAAAGGGAATAATTTTCGCCTTGGATAATCGACATCCATCAATGATTGAAGCATGATTCAGTTCATCTGAAAGAATGGCATCATGTTTATCCATCACTCCTGAAATCGCTGCCATATTACAGTTAAATCCAGATTGATAAGCAATGGCGGCTTCTGTATGTTTAAATTCTGCAAGCTTTTCTTCTAATTTGACGTGAATATCCAATGTTCCGTTAATTGTACGTACGGCTCCGGCTCCGACACCATATGTTTTCGTCGCTTCTATGCAAGCCTCTATTAATCGTCGATCTGTTGCTAATCCTAAATAGTTATTCGATGATAAATTAATTAACTTCCTGCCTGCAATGGTGATTACCGGACCGTTTGGACCTTCCACCGGATCAATTACGTTGTATAGTCCCTTTTCTTTTAAATCTTCCAAATTTTCTTTCAAAAATTGATTTAATACTTCACTTGACATTTAATATACCCCCTCATTGATGGCTGGAATAAATGTAGAATATTTTACCCCTATTTAAAAAACATTGTATTTATTTCCTTTTTTCTGAAAATACATGTGTCTTCTCCAAAAACACACACAAGATCAACCTAAATCCCTTTATACTAAGAGTTATAACAATCATAATAATAGATAATTTTAACGTTGTCCATATTGTGCGGACAAAAAAATCGGATTTTTTGTAGTTTTACAATAAACATCCGCTTAAAATGCGCTTATATCAACGGAAATACGAGGTGAAAATCCTCATCAATTTTCAATGTGAACGATGTTTTATCTTCTGTTTTTTGGAGACATTAACAAATAACCACTAAGGAGGGATATAGTGAAAACAGAAGATGAAAAAACCTCAGAAGGCCTAAATGAGATTTTTGAGATTATCAATGCAAAAGGTGACATTGGGGAACTAAAAGAAATCGTCCAAAAACCTGATGAACAAACAAATGAAGACAAGTAAACTAAGGGGATTAATCATCCTCTTTTTTTGTCTGTTTTACATTGTACTAATGGACCCTTAAGTCCATTACAACAATAAAAAAGAGCTGTTGATCAGCTCGGATACAATTAAGTCTCACTTAGAGAGATCAAAAAAACAAAAAGCCATGCAAAAGAATGGGAGAAAGAGAATAAGAATAAGGATTTTCCCTATTTCTTTTCCTTTGTCCACAATTCATGCACAACTTACAAATTACCCCTCTAACGCACTGCTCCTAGGACAGTAGTGCTCCATAACCTTCAGGCTAAATCAGATTTCCATATCCCACCTTTCCTTTTCGGTCTCCTTCATCTGTTTTTCCGTTTTCTCGGGATGGACCGTTCGGAATTTATGGTGGTCAGCCGGGATGATTTCGATCATCTTCTCTATCATGTCATCCGGATCGAATTGGTTCTTTAATCCCTTTTCTTGCTTTTTCATATCCTCTGCCCTTGTAAAATTCTTTTCTTCATCGAACCATTTCCATTTTTCCTCAGCTGCCCTGTCGTTAAAACCGGTATTGTAGGCACCCGGATTGATGGTCGCAACCTGCACCCCAAACTCCTCCAGCTCATCCTTCAAGGTTAATGCCATTCCCTCGATGGCATGTTTGGTTGCTGCATACGGACCTCCGTATGGTGTCGTGATGGTCCCAGCCATTGAACTTAAGAACACGATTTTCCCTTTTCCTTTTTTGATCAGCTTTCTTGCAGCAAACTGAACGGATTCAAGTGTAGCAAAAACATTTACTTCGAAGATTGCCCTGAATCGGTCCATCGGCATTTCTCCGAGCGGTCCTCCTTCATTGATCGCCGCATTTGCAACAAATACATCAAAATCATGATTATCAATTCTTGCTCGATCACGTTCATTTGCAATATTCAATTTGAAGACTTCCATATCCAAGCCCCGTTCCTGCGCCTCCCTCATAAGATCCGTTTTCTGGGAAGTGATTTCCGTTGTGGCGATTACACGGTGCCCCTGCTTTGCTAACCCGAGTGCAGCTCCTCTTCCAAGCCCGCTGCCCGCTCCAGTAATGAAAATTGTTTTGGCCATCTTTCATTCCTCCTATCATGCTTCTCTATGTTTCTTCTTCCCATAAACGAATGATATAAACCACTAAAAACGGTCTGCCTATATGCGTGTTTATCCGTTCTTTTAAAGGGAAAAAAACTATATCAAGTTTATTCCTGCATCTATTTTCAAGATAAGTGAAATAATTAACAAGAAGAGATATTTAAAGAAATAAAGGAGAATGGCTGTGAATTATAAAAACATCACGATTGCCGGCAGCGGCGTTTTAGGAAGTCAGATCGCATTTCAAACCGCATTCAAAGGGCTCAACGTGTCAGTATATGATATCAATGATGAAGCATTAGAACGTGCAAAAGATAGGATCATTAATTTGAAGCCATACTATAAAGAAGACATAGGCGCTACTGAGAAAGATCTTAATACTGCTTATGCCCGCATATCTTTCCACAGTAATTTATCTGTGGCAGTTGCCGAAGCTGACCTTGTGATCGAAGCGATTCCAGAAGTGGTTCAAATCAAAACGGATTTTTACACGGAGTTAGGAAAAGTTGCTCCTGAAAAAACAATTTTCGCCACGAACTCTTCTACATTATTACCAAGCCAATTTGCCGAAGCGACAGGCCGTCCAAAAAAATTCCTGGCTTTACACTTCGCTAATGAAATCTGGAAAAACAATACCGCAGAAATCATGAAACATCCAGGAACGGATAATGAAGTGTTCGATGAAGTGATTGAATTTGCCAAAGCGATTGGAATGGTTCCTCTGCCTTTACATAAAGAGCAGCCAGGCTATATTTTGAATTCCTTATTGGTTCCTCTTTTGGATGCTGCCCAAATGCTCTTATTAAAAGGAGTGGCTGATACGGAAACCATCGATAAAACGTGGATGGTCGCAACAGGAGCACCGCTTGGACCTTTCGCCATTTTAGATGTGGTAGGAATCAATACCGCTTATAATATTTCACTTGCAAAAGCGAAAGCGACAGGTGATCCAGAGTTTGAAAAGCTGGCTAACTTATTGAAAACAGAGTATATCGATAAAGGGAAAATCGGAAGAGAAGCAGGAGAAGGCTTCTATAATTATCCCAACCCCCATTTCGCAAAACCAGACTTTTTAAGAGGTTAATCAATTTGTATGAATGTGCAGAAGGTGTCTAAGGGATGCCTTCTGTTTTCAAATTATTTCTCACTTTCTAATGTTTTCGAATAGAAAAAGACCCTGAAATCGGAAAAGTGCTTTTCACGAAATCAAGGCCTAAATATCATGAGGTTACAGAACCCTTATCCCCTATATCTCAAAGTTAATCCTTTTAGGAAATTCCTGGCGTATCGATCCCCGCACTCTTTATAATTCCTATGACCCACTTTTCTTAATATAGCGCTTAATTCCCCTTTGGTTATCATGACTCCTGCATCTTCCAAGATATCAATCATATCCTCACTTGTTAATGTCAATGCTATTTTCAGTTTCTTCAGAAGGATATTATTCACACTTTCCTTATTCTTTACAGCCGGTGCCTGACTTTGAGGCTGACCAGGTTTTGGCTCTTGTCTCCCTCGTTTAAAAATGATCAAACCATTTAAGAAGGACTCTAGCATCATGTTATTGCAGTTTACCCCATCTTCAGCTTCATCCATATCATCATCAAATTCATCATATTCATCATAATAATCATCTTTTGGTTTTGTGAGCATCTGCATGACTTCTTCTCTTGTCACTTCAATCTCCCCGAGTTTAAATATCTCAACCATATCTTTATCTTTAATATCCAGCGCATATCTTAATCGAATTAATATATCATGATTATGCATCCAAAACCCTCCTATGTATTTCTCGATTTTCACAGTACTTTCATTATTTCACAAATGGATGGAAATAAACGCAGATTAAAATCCGAGAACCTTTTACAGATTCCCGGATCACTCTGGTTATTCTTCAATCAGCTTCAATGAGGTCACTACTTCAACATGGCTCGTCTGTGGGAACATGTCCACAGGCTGCATGGCCTCCACGCGATAAGAAGAGCCCAGTTCTTGTAAGTCCTTCGCCAATGTAGACGGGTTGCATGATACGTACACAATGGTTTTCGGTTTAACTTTCAAGATTGTCTGCAGTAACGATTGATCACAGCCGGATCTTGGCGGGTCGACGACCAGTACGTCCGGTTTCCAGCCTTCTTTGGTCCAGCGTGGAAGGATATTCTCGGCTTTGCCTGTTTCATAGTATACATTGTTCCGTTTATGTTTTTTGGCATTTTTCTTGGCGTCCTCAATGGATTCTTTAATGACGTCCATTCCTCTGACTTCCTTGGCATTTTCGGACAGCCATAGGCCAATGGTCCCGACACCGCAATAAGCGTCAACCACTTTTTCCGTGCCGGTTAAGGCTGCCGCTTTTTTCACTTCATCATATAAGCGAACAGTTTGGACCGGGTTAAGCTGGAAGAATGTACGGGCTGATAGTTCGTATGATAGGTCACCCAATGTTTCGTTGATGACTTTTTCGCCTGCCAGGTGAATCGTTTTTTCGCCAAAGATAAGTGATGTGTTCCGGTTGTTGATGTTTTGAACGACCGATTTCACTTCTGGCAGTTGGTCACGAATTTGTTTAAGCAACTGATCTTTTTGTGGAATTTCCTCCGCACCAGTAACGAGGACAACCTGCACTTCACCTGTTTCAAATCCTACCCGTGTGATGACCGTACGGATCACACCTTTTCTTTTTCTTTCGTTATAAATCGAGATGTTCAGGTTCTTTAGTATCTTTTTCACTGTCCGCGTTACCTTATTTGTTGCCTTATGCTGTACAAGGCAATTCGGGATATCGATCAGTGTGTGGGAATTCAAGCCGTAAAGGCCAGCAATCAATTTGCCATCTTTTTGGCCGACTTGGTACTGACTTTTGTTACGGTAATTCCAAGGATCTTCCATGCCGATCGTTTCTTTTACATTTAATGAAGAAACTGGGAATCCAGAATGACGTTCCATCGCTTGAATGACGATATCGCGTTTTTCAATTAGCTGCTGGGCATAGCTTAAATGCTGTAACTGACATCCGCCGCATTCAGCGTAAACCGGACATGGCGCTGCAATGCGATGCGGTGATTCTTTACGGATGGTTTTTATTTTCGCCTCGGTGAAGTTTGGCTGAACCTTTGTGACCAAAGCTACAATTTCTTCACCAGGCAATGCACCTGGGACGAAGACGACTTTCTTTTTGAAATAACCGACTCCCTCCCCGTTAATGCCCAGCCGTTTAATCGTAAGGGGAAGGG
Organism: Peribacillus sp. NPDC056705; assembly: GCF_043656335.1. NCBI lineage: Bacteria > Bacillati > Bacillota > Bacilli > Caryophanales > Bacillaceae > Peribacillus > Peribacillus sp. NPDC056705. The sequence continues at coordinate 59,031 of NZ_JBHTYI010000006.1, forward strand.
TTTGATTCACTTCCAGTTTTGTATCTTGAATGTTTGTCATTTCTTTTCACTCCGTTTTTCAATGCTTCTCCACAAATAGAGGGAAGCGTAGCTTAGATATGGGGCCCATTTCACACTATAGGACTCCATTTCTTCTTGGGTTGGCTTTTGCGGTAAGCCATATAATATTTTCAAGGCATTTTGAATGCCAATATCGGCTTTAGGAAATAGGTTCGGCCGGCCAAGTCCAAAAAGCAGGAAGTTTTCAGCCGTCCATCTACCGATACCGCGTATTTTTATTAGTGTGTCCATAACCTCTTGATCGGATAGCTTTTCCATTATATCAAGGTTGAGATGGCCTTGAATGATTTGCTCTGAAAGTCCGATGACGTATTCGGCTTTCCGGCCACTGAATTGTATGGCTCTTAATTGTTCGATTTGAAGTTGGGCTGTTGTTTCCGGTGTCGGGTAAAACCAGGCACCTTCCAACTGGTAGCCGAAGGTTTTAACGAATCGTTCCGTGAGCGTATGGGCAAAGGATAAGTTCAATTGCTGATGTATGATGCATTTGACGAGGCAACTGTAGTAATCGAAGTCCAAGACTATGGCAGTACCGCGGTGCTCTTCGAAGATTTTACTTAAATCCGTTTCCCGGAAATGCCGGGAAACGCCTTCTAATGGCTGATGCCAATGAAAAACCTTTTTTAACCGTTCGATTGCTTTTGACTTGTAAACCTCTGAATGACCTTTGATGATAAAGGATGGTTCATCGATATTTCCTATTGCCTGAACCTGTAAAACGATTGGTTCTTTTTCTATATATAGCGGAACTTTTACCGTCCTGTTAGTAAAATCAACTACCTGAAGTGGGTCTAACGATAATCGTTCGAGAACTAGATCGAAATTATAGGGTCCTTGAACCTGTAATTTTTCTGTCCACACAAGCGATCAATCCTTTAGCAGTTTTCCACGTATTATAGCATGTTTCCAGAAATATTACTTGAAATTAAAGAGAATGGATAAAAGCGGGACCTGAATTATCACTACAGGACCCGCTTCTCATTTTAATAAAGCATTCGGTTCGGCAATTGTTTCTCAATCATTAAAGCATCCAGGCTACTGAATGTGTACCCCTGTTTTTCAAGATCCGTCAGAATCGAGTCCAATGCTTCCGCATTATCCTTCGATACGGTATGCAGTAATAAAATAGCGCCAGGATGAATCTGCTTAAGCACTTCATCGTGTGCGAACGGGGCACCCTTTTGTTGATCAACAATCCAGTCTTTATATGCCAGTGACCAGAAGATGTGGTAATACCCTTCTTTTTTTGCGACTCTCATCGTTCTCTCATTAAATACCCCACGAGGCGGCCTTAAGTAATTCATTCCTTTTTGCCCCGTTAATTTTTCCGTTGCTTCTTTTACCCTCTCAAGCTCCGTGCGTATCACATCGTCCGTCACACTGGTCATATCCGGATGGTTCCATGAATGGTTTCCTACGATATGCCCCTCATTAGCCATACGGACAACAAGCTCAGGTGCGGTCTTTAAATAATGACCCGTGACAAAAAAAGCTCCAGGAGCACCATGTTTCTTCAGAACATCTAAAATCTGGGCCGTATAGCCATTTTCATAACCGTTATCAAATGTTAAATAAACGACTTTTTTCCTTGTATCCCCTTTATAAATCGCTTCATATTCAGGCAGCATCTCATTGAATTTTTCACCTGCATCGGCAGGTGTCCCATTTTTACCTTTATTGAAACCCCAGTTATAGGATTCTGCAAAAGCTGGGCTTGCCAAAGAGCATATCAAGCATATTAAAGCGGATAAAATCACCTTTTTTTTCATTGGAATATCCCCCATGTCCTTTTTTCTTATTGTTTGGAACACGGAGATTTATATGCATGATATTGTGAATGTCGAATTATTGGACCCTATGTCTAATTCACTACGCTCAGGAACCAATTTTAGTACCACGGCCAAAATATTAGAGGTATTTCCCTGCCAAACCTAAATCCACAAAAAAAAGGCCTATCCTCCAAAAAGGATGGGCCCCCCATGCTTTGTTTATCCTTTAAATAACGCTTGTGCCGCCTTCCAAATAATGGCGATAGCGAAAATGAGAACGATAACAATTCCGACTACGTCAAGGAATGTTTCAAGACCGGAGAAAATCGTATTTGCCACAGGGAGTTGGATGAAAGCAAAGCCGGTTAACATGGCGATAAAGAATAAGATGTAGCTATTCTGCATGAAAATCCCCCCTTTCCCTTCTAATGTATGTGCGAGCGTTCCAAAAGATTGTACTTTTTCGAGTAAATTATCGCCTTTTTTTTCATATACATTTAGCAAGGGGGGGAATGAAATGCTGGAATGGGTTATCACTATAGGCTTTGTTGGTTGTCTTGGTTTAGGTGGCGGAGTGTTTGTTCATTTTGTGAAAAGTGGATTGAATGTAGAGGATGCTTCAAGGATCGATCCACTGCCGAAAACCGAAAAGTAGGATATGCAAAAGACGCTCAACCATTTGGTGAGCGTCTTTTCCCATACAATTATTTAAATACTGGTTCTTTGAATTGTGCCAATTTTTCCAACGAAGATTGCTGAACGTCTTTATGCAGGCTGTTTCCATGTGAATCCATGGTAACTACGGCAGTAAATCCTTCAACATTCAGATGCCACATCGCTTCTGGAATACCAAATTCGGTGAAGTTCACACCTTCGACGGATTTGATGCAGTCTGCATAATATTGAGCAGCCCCGCCGATTGCGTTTAGATAAACGCCGCCGTGTTCACTAAGTGCCTCTAGTGTTTTTGGACCCATTCCGCCTTTACCGATAACTGCACGGATGCCGAATCGTTTCATGATATCGCCTTGGTATGGTTCTTCCCGAATACTTGTCGTTGGTCCCGCAGCCTTCACATGCCATTTACCTTCTTCGTCCTTCAGCATAACCGGGCCACAATGATAGATGATTTGTCCATCCAGGTCGATTGGTGCAGGATTTTCAGATAAATGCTTGTGGATCGCGTCACGGCCTGTATACATTCTGCCGTTAATATGAACTACGTCACCAACTTTTAATTCGCGGATTTGTTCTTCCGTGATTGGTGCTTGCAGGGTGATTTCACGGGAAGCTTTAACGTCCGGTTCAGCAGCGGCTGCCACTTCGTCCTTGGCTGCTTTTTCTGCTTCTAAAGCAAAGTCGATTTTCTCGCCTTCTTGATACAACCACTCATTGATTTCACCTGTTTCAGGATTGACTTTCACTCCTAAACGGCGGAACGCCCAGCAGTTGTAAGCAACGGATACGAAAAAGCTTGCCGGAATACGGTGCATGACACCGATTTTACACCCAAGCAGTGTAGTTTCGCCGCCAAAGCCCATCGTGCCGATTCCCAATTCATTAGCTGACTTCATGATGTAATCTTCAAGTTTACGAAGGTCTTCATTCGGATTCACATCTTCATTACTGCGGAAGAGTTGAGCCTTTGCCAGATCATATCCGGATGAACGGTCCCCACCGATACCAACGCCGATGAAGCCGGCACTGCAGCCTTGTCCTTGTGCTTGGTAGACAGAGTGAAGTACACATTTACGGATTCCGTCCAAATCACGGCCCGCTTTCCCCAATCCTTCAAGTTCCATAGGCAGACTGTATTGGATGTTTTTATTTTCACAGCCGCCGCCTTTTAAGATAAGGCGAACATCAATATAGTCTTTTTCCCATTGATCGAATTTAATGACGGGAAGACCTTCCCCAAGGTTATCCCCGCTATTTTCACCCGATAAAGAGTCAACTGCGTTTGGACGAAGTTTTCCGCCTTTAGTCGCTAAAATGATCGCATTTCGGATTGCTTTTTTTATTTCAAGTTGGTTCACGCCAACTGGAGTTTTTATTTTGAAAGTCGGCAGACCAGTATCCTGACAAATCGGTGATACATTGTCGTCAGCCATTGTAATATTATTCGTGATGGTATCCAAGCTTAATGCAGAACGAGTACCAGCATTTTCACGTTGTTTTGCACTTTTGACCGCACGACGAACATCCTTTGGAAGATTCGTTGAAGTTTCAACGATAAGACTGTACATACTTTCTTGGAATTTTTGAATATCCAAATTTCTCTTCCCCCTCTTATTTTCCCCTAGATTTAGATTTAATCATTTCCCTGCTTCTCTATAAATAGCGAATGATTCAACACCCGTTTTATTATACATCTAACATAATCTTTCGAAAACAAGTAATTATTTTTCTTAATGAATAGCAATTTGGAGAGAAATGATCAAAGCGCCTTAAATAGCCCATAAGTCAAATACCATCACCAATCATTTCCAGGAAGATTTGATATTAAAAAGAGATGACGCAGGTTTCTCGTCATCCCTTCATGAATATTAACATTGAAAAAGTCATACTATCGAAACAGATATCAGTCTTCCCGGGTTTTGAATTGTTCCACTTTGCCTTCCAAATCATCTATCATGCCGATTAAACGGTCTATATCTTCCAACTCCGCAGTTTCCGGTTCGATATGATCAAGAACTTCCATGAACATCGTGAGGCGTTCTTTTAAGTATGTTAATTGTTCGTTTTTACCTGTAATGGATTTTCCCATGAGGCACTCTCCTTCCGTTCTTCTTTCATCGTAACGAAATCTGCTTGAAAGTGCAATGGCAAGCTATAAATACAGCTCTCCGCCATTTGACAATTTTTATTCCCATTGTTCATAATGGGTTAGTGCATTATTACGTAAGGAGTTTTAAATATGTCAATAATCAAGCAAGATCTTTTAACACCAATTACACCCAAGTATGATCCTTGGGAAGCATATATGGACGTTGAACAATATGGAAAACTCAGCCTCACCAATGTGGAGTTCACCACCACCACCCTTTGCAATATGCGTTGTGAGCATTGTGCCGTCGGTTACACACTCCAGCCCAAGGACCCGGATGCCCTGCCTCTGGAATTACTGATTCAGCGCCTTGATGAGATCCCTTTGCTCCGCTCGCTCAGCATCACTGGCGGGGAACCGATGCTTTCAAGAAAACAAGTGAAGAATTATGTTTTGCCTCTATTGAAATATGCCCGCAGCCGCGGGGTACGGACACAAATCAATTCCAATTTGACCCTTGACTTGGAACGGTATGAGGAAATCATTCCTTATTTGGATGTTCTGCACATTTCCCATAATTGGGGAACGATCGATGAATTCATTGATATCGGCTTTGCCATGATGGATCGAAAACCATCTCGGGAACAGCGAAAGAAACTATTCGATAAAATGATCGAAAATTCCCGTGCCCTGACAAAAGCTGGTGTGCTGGTATCTGCTGAAACGATGCTTAATAAACGGACATTGCCTCATCTTGAGCATATTCACAGACAGATCGTCGATGAAATGGGATGTCAAAGACATGAAATTCATCCGATGTATCCAAGCGATTTCGCTTCGGCACTTGAAACTTTACCATTGGATAATATGCGTGAAGCGATTCATCATTTGCTTGATATCCGTGATGAAAATGTTTGGATGCTTTTCGGTACCCTGCCATTTTATCCTTGCAATAACAGTAAAGAGGACATAAAGTTGCTTCAACGCCTTTATGGTTCACATAAAGTGACGGTACGGAATGACCCTGATGGACGTTCCAGGTTGAACATCAATATTTTCACTGGGGAAGTGATCGTGACCGATTTCGGGGACGCGCCTACATTAGGGAATATCAAAGATCAGCCCTTGACCGATTCCTATGACACATGGATGAATTCGAAACTGGCCAATGAATTGAACTGCCACTGCCCGGCAGTCAAATGTCTAGGCCCGAATGTTCTCGTCAAAAATGCTTACTACCCGAAGGAGGACTTCAGGATCAGGAAGTCAACCATATGAAGAAAAACTCGCCAATCCGGCGAGTTTTTTCAATTTACCTTGGTTGCTGCGAGACTGTAAAGCTGAAGGAAACATGGTCCTGAACCGGTATCCATGCACCGATGCCTTGTGATGTAATGTTCTTTATCGTAATGGTTCTTTTATTTCCTTTTAGATTCAAATATACTTCCCCATATGTGACCTTGCCTTTTTCATTGACGGCGGAAGCAAAACTGGATAAGTAACCAATCCTATTTGAAGCCACATTATATACTTGATCTTTTTTCGTACCAGCTCCGATGATCGTTTCAAAAGCCAAAGGCAAATTCGTTTTTTCAGTGGCTTTTAGGAGCATCATCTTTTGAACATCCTCAGCCTTTGGAATTTTCGCTGTCAGACCGCCACTCACTGCCTTCTGACTTTCCTGGACATAACGAATCTTATAGGGAACTTCACCGCCGCGATTATCATAGTAATTCGTATTGATCTTTTGGTATTCCCAGTTTGGTGCCGTTTCAGAAGACTCATAATTCAAGGCCCAATGGCCAAGGTAAATGGTTGCCCTGTATCCAAAAGCAAGCGGGGCTTTTGCAATTGCGGATTCATTCAACATTTGGATGAGTTCTGGGTTTTCAATCTTGATATCCGACGAATCGATCAATTGTTTGGCAAGATTACTCGGCTGCAGCATCGGAAGATCCTGGGTCGGGTTCGGATACGTATTCTCCTTTGCAATATTCAATACTGAAGGTGGGATATTCACCTTATTCTGATTTGCTTTGACTTCCGGTATATCAGCTGCAAAACTTACATTCGCCTGAATAAAGGCAATTAGGGCAATCATCGTAATAATAATAGTTCTTTTCATGCTGTCGCACTCCTTTGAGGGGTTCAATCATATTGATTATAGATTTTGTTTTTAGCCAACATTCTATACATTTCATTCCGATTTCAACTTTGTAATGAATTTGTAAAGTTCAGAATATTTACTTTTCTCTTCGAATCAGTTATACTTATTTTACATTATAAAAAGGAGGCGAAATCGTTCATACCTATTAAACCTTCAGGAGGTATGCTTATCGAACAATCCATGACACCCTTTTAAAGGATGACAGAAAACGAATTCGCCTTTAAATCTGATGTAAAAGGATGGTGTGACACTCTAGAATATTTTCTCAACTTGTTCAAAAGCATGATGAAAAATTTTGGAATAACTTATGAATGGTAATTTACTAATATAGAAATGACTCTGCTAAATCTAACCCGAGCAGAGTCATTTTTATTTTTTCATTTTATAAAAAGAAAGACCTTCCGCATCGGAAGGCCTGCATTCTTATAATAAGTAAAATCCAATTCCCATAATGAAGTAAGCGGCCAATAAGGTAAGCCCTTCAAACCAGTTCGTTTCCCCGTCATTAGAAATCATGATCACCAGAAAGACTGCTGTAACCATTGATATTAGTTCTGGCATTGTGAAAACAAGCGGCATACTCGTTGGATACATTAACGAAATCAATACGAGTACAGGAGCAACGAACATCGCTACTTGAAGCGTGGAACCAACGGCAATCTCCACAGCGACATCCATTTTGTTTTTATAGGCCATTATGACGGCGGAAGCATGCTCTGCCGCGTTACCGACAATCGCTACGATAATGACACCGATGAATAACTCCGACCATCCGAAGGCTTCCCCCACCTCGCTAAACGTATGGACAAGTTTTTCCGATATGTAAGCAACAGCCAATGTAGCGGCAGCAAGTATTATAATTGCCTTTTTCCTGCTCCACTCCGGTACTTCCGCTTCATGATCCTCGAGTTTCTCTGTATGCTGATATACCCCGCGGTGTGTAACCAATTTAAAGAATAATGCAGCAAGATATAATATGATCATTATAATGGAAATTCCGACACTTAACGACATCGTGCTTGATTCACCCATGTTTTGTGTGAATACTTCCGGTATGACGAAGGCTACAATTACTGCAAAAATCAATAGACCGGCATTATGCCTCGCATCGAATACATTAAATTTCTGCCGTTTGTATTTAGTCCCTCCGATAAAGAATGAAAGTCCTGCTACCAACAATAAATTTCCTAAAACGGAACCAGTCAAAGACGCCAGCACGACACCCACTAGCCCCGCCTTTAATGAAAAGATGGATATGATCAATTCTACTGCATTACCAAAGGTTGCATTCAAGAGACCGCCAATCCTTGGTCCCATAACGATCGCTAAGCTTTCAGTGGCCCGGCCCATGAAGCCTGCCAGCGCCACGATTGTTAAGCAATATACTATGAACATGATTACACTCGGCCAATGCAATAATGACCCAATGACAGATAAAGGGACGCCTAACAGGACAAGCCCCAAAAATATTTTATTCACGATACTTCTCCTCACAATCCTGTAGTTCTTTTTATGTAACAAAAACTATCATACATAATCTTCGGGTGATGACAAAGGAAAATTTTATCATCCCCTCTCTTCTTGACAATATTTACCCAAATTTCTATTGCTTAATCCTCTTCCTAAGATGTAACATCAAGAAGGTATACACTTCTTAGGAGACATGATTTTATGAATAATAAATTGCTTTTAAGCGTTTTAATCTTAATTGTCGGCATATCAGGGTTTTCTCAAGGGATGCTTCTGCCGATCATTGCCATCATTTTTGAAAATGAAGGAATTAGCTCATCCCAAAACGGGTTTCATGCAGCCTCCCTTTATATCGGAATTCTATTGATTTCTCCTTTTATGGAAGCCCCACTCCGTAAATACGGCTATAAGCCATTGATATTATTTGGCGGGCTAACGGTCATCGTATCACTTGCCCTATTTCCTGTCTGGAAATCATTCTGGTTTTGGTTCGTACTGCGTTTCTTCATTGGTATCGGCGATCATACACTTCACTTTGCTACACAGACTTGGATCACGGCCATTTCACCAATAGCGAAGCGCGGAAGGAATCTTGCCATTTATGGACTCTTCTTCAGTCTTGGCTTCATGGTTGGCCCGCTGATGACGAAGCTTCTTGAGATCAATCAGTCTTTGCCTTTCATCATCACATCCATACTTAGCCTTCTGGCTTGGTCCACTGTGTTCCTTATTAGAAATGAGCTTCCTGAACAAGATGATTCTGAAAGCACATCATTCCTTGGCACACTCAAAAGGTTTACGAAAGTTAGCCGCATAGCCTGGGTCGCTTTTTTACTTCCGTTTACATTTGGCGTGCTTGAAGCCTCATTGAATAGCAATTTCCCTGTATTCGCTTTGCGCTCCGGAATCGATTTAACCGCAGTATCCATCATCATTCCGGCATTTTCTGCAGGGACTCTGCTTACCCAGATTCCCTTGGGGATGGTCAGTGACCGTTTTGGACGGCGAAAGACCTTGCTGACGATTCTTATATCAGGGTTTGCCATATTCACGCTTGCAGGGATATATTCCTATTCAGTGCTTGGCCTATTCATCTGTTTTATGTTTGGCGGAATGATGGTTGGTTCGACTTTCTCGCTGGGAATCAGTTATATGGCAGATCTTTTACCTAGAAACCTATTGCCTGCCGGGAATTTATTATGCAGTATATTCTTTAGTCTCGGCAGCATCGGCGGTCCATTCTTTGGCGGCCTGGTTATAGAACACATTGATGGAGGAAGTTTTTTCTATATGATAAGTATCATGCTTTTCCTTGTCTTCATATCATTGGCCTTGTTTAAGGAAAAAATGCCTGCTCCCGTTATGTAGTATAATTTTTTATCTTGACTGCTTCTTTTATTATTCAATTTTTCAATAGACTTTATATTGGTTAGAAAATACTTTATATTTTTTACTAGATTAGAATCATTCTTCTTTATTTCTGAATAGGATATGTGGTATTATAATAATAACAAAAGGGACATCACGTTTATAAACCTTTGAAAACATTGCTGTCATCGCAATTACGGTGGCAGCTTTCATATTTTATCCAGAGAAATGACGTTGATTATCTTTCTCAATTAGATATAACACAAATGATAATCTATATCATTTACACAAAAAAAGTGAAGAATGTGGGAGGGAATCTTATGACTACAGATACTAAACATTTAACCCAACCGGCTGCATGCAAAACCACTTGGGTGGAAAAAGCAAAACCTCATCTAGAACTTATTGCTGCATTATTCAGCGGTTTACTTATAGTATTGGGCTGGGCTCTTTCAAAGAATGGAATGGAAACTGCCTCCATAATCATTTACTTGGCCTCTTTCTTGATTGGCGGATATGCCAAGGCGAAAGAAGGCATAGAAGATACGATTGCCGACCGGGAATTGAATGTTGAGATGCTGATGATTTTTGCGGCAATCGGTTCTGCGGTCATCGGATACTGGACGGAAGGCGCCATATTGATTTTCATCTTCGCTTTAAGCGGTGCCCTTGAAACATACACGATGAATAAAAGCCATAAAGAAATTTCGGCACTTATGGACTTACAGCCGGAAGAAGCACTGCGCATCACTAACGGATATGAAGAAACCGTATCCGTTTCACAACTGCATATCGGGGATTTAATTTTAGTGAAACCAGGAGAGAGAGTCCCTTCAGATGGAAAAATCACGGACGGCCGTACCAATATCGATGAGGCCGCCATCACTGGCGAATCCATACCAGTCAGTAAATCATTGGATGATGAAGTATTTGCGGGAACGGTCAATCTCCGAGGAACGATTACCGTGGAAATCACCAAACCGGCAAGTGAAACTTTATTTCAAAAAATAATCACTCTCGTTCAATCCGCACAAAGTGAAAAGTCCCCTTCCCAGCTGTTCATTGAACGGTTTGAAGGAACCTATGTAAAAGTAGTATTGACGGTTGTCGCCCTGATGATGTTCATACCCCATTTCCTATTGGGGTGGAGCTGGACCGAGACATTCTACAGAGCGATGATCCTGCTCGTTGTCGCTTCTCCTTGTGCCCTTGTGGCCTCTATCATGCCAGCTACACTTTCTGCCATTTCAAATGGAGCCCGTCATGGCATTTTATTTAAAGGGGGCATCCATCTTGAGAATCTAGGTAATCTGCAGGCAATTGCTTTAGATAAAACCGGTACATTGACAAAAGGAAAACCAGAGGTAACCGATGTCATTATCCGCGAAGATTTAAACGAAGATGACTTCTTATTTCATATTGCATCTGTTGAAAATTATTCGAATCACCCTTTGGCAACATCGATCGTACGTTATGCCAAATCGAAATTGCAAAAGGATATCATTAAACCAAATAACATGGAAGATATCTCAGGTAATGGGGTTCAAGCCTATATCAATGGCGTGCTTTGGCAAGTCGGAAAGGCTGATTTCGTCGGTCGCAGTGAAGCAGAACGATTCCAAAATGGCATTGCACTGACATTGGCTGAACAAGGCAAGACAATCGTTTATGCAAAAGATGATCAAGGAATTGCAGGCATACTCACTTTGAAAGATGTCGTGCGTGAAGAAACCGTTACAGCCATCGAAGCCTTGAAAAATGAGGGCATCCATACCGTCATGCTTACAGGGGATGGGGAAAAAACGGCTAAAGCGATTGCTTCGGAGAGCCATATAGATGCATATATTGCCGAATGTCTACCTGAAACCAAAGTGACTGAAGTGAAAAAGCTGAAAGAACATTTTGGCACTGTAGCAATGGTTGGGGATGGCATTAATGATGCACCTGCACTTGCAACAGCATCTGTTGGAATTGCAATGGGTGAAGGCACGGATGTTGCCTTGGAGACAGCGGATGTCGTTCTGATGAAGAATGATCTGCCACGCATTGCGGAAGCAGTCAAATTATCCAAGAAGATGAATCGAATCATCAAACAAAACGTCATCTTTTCAATTTCGGTCATCATGATCCTGATAGCATCCAATTTCCTTCAATTTCTAGACCTCCCATATGGCGTCATTGGCCATGAAGGAAGTACAATTCTCGTTATACTGAACAGCTTAAGACTTTTGAGAAACTAAACATGAAAAAGGAGCCTTCCAAGGCTCCCTTTTTTTATGTTTATTTCATTTAGTGATATCCGTTCTTACCGTTTGCAGAACCTGAAGTTTTATGGTTCGAACCTTTATTTTTCCCTTTTTGCTTTGTGCTGCCATCCTTTTTACTCATGAAAGAACTCCTCCTCTTCTAAAGTTGTCATTTCTTGAATAGTATCCGCAGCATGATAATCCGCTATTACGGAAACTCCAGGAAGATCATCCACATTCCGGTTTTTTCTTTTCACTAATGAGCGCATTTATTTCCCCACCCATTATGATTATGAGCCCCGACAAATAAAACCAGACCATTAATACGATGATTCCTCCAAGACTTCCATATGTTGCTGAATAATTAGCGAAGTTCTCCACATAAAATGAAAACAAAAAGGAAGCGAGACTCCATCCTGCCGTTGCAAAGATAGCACCAGGCAGTACGGTTATGCACTTCAGCTTTATGTTCGGCGCAATCCAATAAAGGATGGTGAACACAATTAAAAATACAAGCGTACTGATCACCCATCGAAGTTGGTTCCAAATCGTAAGAAATTCATCGGATTGTCCAATTTCGGCAAATAAAAACACTCCGATCTGTTTTCCGAATACCGGCAGCAATAAAACGACAATAAAAACAAAAATCATCGCTAAAGTGAGAAGAATCGACATTCCCCGGGAAATAAAGAAAGTTCGACTTTCTTTTACACCGTATGCATGGTTAAATGCTTTAATGATTGCATTCATCCCATTCGATGCCGACCATATCGTTCCGATGACACCAAACGACAATAAAGTCCCATTCGCTTCCATCACTTCCGATAGGTTAGCCTCAATGATTCTCATCGAATCGTCAGGCGCATATGTACGAACGGTATTTAATATATCTTCTTGGGAAAATGGCAGATAGGCCAATAAAGTGAATAAAAAAATAAGTAATGGAAACAGGGAAAGTAAAAAGAAATAAGACAGTTGTGCGGCAAGACCAGACACATCATCGACCTGCAACCGTTTTATGAAAGCCTTGAAGAATGAGCCTTTCAGCCATTCTTTTTTATTGGCCATACCTCCACCCCATTTTCTAATTTAAGGAAATCCGTTCATGGTGACTTGAAGTTGTCCCTTCTTCCTCTCCAGCAAAAACTTCCTTCGTCTCCATCACCACTTGGGCAACTTGTGAAGGAATGTCTTTCATTTCCTCCACCTTTTGGGAAATGAAGGAGACATCATCGGAAATTTTTTCAACAGTGGAACGGACCTTAGATGATGTTTCACGTACTTGTGTAAGCACCCCGTTGGGATTCTTTATGAATTCTTTCATATTACCCATGCAGCTTTTACTATTTTCCAATACAGAATAACGCGTATCCTTATCAAAAAGGCTTATCGCTGCCCCAGCCAACGCCCCAATAAAGACCGCTTGCATAAATTTGCTTTTCTTGGCACACTTATATTCTTCACGAATGTTGCTCATATATTCTCCTCCTAGTCATATATTAGTTGATGTATAATAGTAGTAGCTATCTCCATTATACAATGTTTAAATATTTTTTTTCCTATCTTTTCCCAAACTCTCTCACTTTAAAACGTGAAGATGACCAAGTATATCGGGAATCAAGCTTCGTTTTCCACCCGAATATTCATTGACTTCTCAAGGTAATCATGCAAAGATGAAAATATTTAGGAACGTATGAAAGGATGAAGGAAATGGATTTAACGCAAAACACAGCCGAAAGTGTCGAGTTTATGATTGAAGCAATCAAGGATAAATTAAAAGTTATGAACTTCGGTGCAATCAAATCGACCCATTTTGATATTGAGATGTACGAAGAACTGCACGATATTTATACAATGGTGATGAAAAAAACGAATTTCAGTGTCCGTGAAATGGAAGCTATCGCTGAAGAACTTGGAAGACTGCGTAATAAGTAACATTCAAATCCTCCCATTCCGGTGAGGATTTTTTTCATTTTTTAAAAAATCCTGCTACATTTGATATAGAATTTGAAAACCGACAGGAGTTGTAAGCATGGTAGAAAGAAGAACGCCCATCAGTATTGCAGAAGCAGTGGAAAAAGTGATGAAGCATAAATTAACAGGACATACGGAACTGATCCCCCTTGAGGAAAGCCACGACCGTTTTTTGGCTCAAGATATTGTAGCTACAAATGATGTTCCGCATTTTAACCGCTCGCCATATGATGGATTCGCCCTTAGGTCCAAGGATACGGCAGAAGGTTCCATAAATACCCCTCTCGAGTTCGAAGTGGTTGAAGAGTTGGCTGCGGGTATGGTATCGAATATTCCTGTTCAAAAAAATCAAGCGGCAAGAATCATGACTGGAGCTCAGATGCCAGCTGAGTGTGATGCAGTAATCATGCTCGAGCTTACGAAGGAATTCGAAAAGGACGGAAAGAAGTACATATCATTTAAACGCTCTCTTAAGGAAGGCGAAAACGTTTCTTTTCAAGGTGAGGATGCAAAGAAAGGCGATGTTCTTGTGAAAAAAGGAACAGCGATCAATCCAGGGATCATCGGCTTGCTCGCAACATTCGGTTATGCAGAAGTGCCAGTTGCCACTAAGCCTGTCGTTGGATTATTCGCTACGGGGTCTGAACTTCTTGATGTTAATGAACCGTTGCAGCCCGGCAAAATTCGCAACAGCAATTCACATGCGATCTCCGCCCAAATTCGGAGGGCAGGAGGGGAAGTCCGTTTCTATGGAAAGCTTAAGGATGAATTCGAATTAAGCTACGAAGCCATTTCCAATGCCTTGAAGGAAGTGGATCTGCTCATTACGACAGGAGGAGTTTCTGTCGGTGATTTTGATCTTCTCCCGGATATTTATCAAAAAATTGGCGCTGATGTCTTATTCAACAAAGTGGCCATGCGCCCCGGAAGCGTGACGACCGTAGCCGTATATAATAACAAATATTTATTCGGTTTATCCGGCAATCCATCCGCCAGTTATGTCGGCTTTGAACTATTTGCAAGACCGATCATCCGCACCATGCTGTTTTCGGAGCATCCGCATTTACGAAAAGAGACGGCACAATTGGCAGAAGACTTCTTAAAACCCAATCCATTCTCACGTCTGCTTCGGACCCGATTATTTTACGAATCCGGCCAGCTGAAGGTAACTCCTAGCGGTGTGGATAAATCCAATATTACTACAAGCTTGGCAGGTGCCAATTCACTGACAGTCTTACCTGGGGGGACACGTGGTTTCCAAACTGGGGATTTTGTGGACATCCTGCTTCTCGATGACCAAGAAGGATGCCAATGGCCTTGGTAAAGCCATTTATTTTCCAGGTTGTTGGTTACCAAAATAGAGGAAAAACGACCTTCATAACGAATATAATCAAAAAGCTTCGCGAAGAAAAATTAGAGACAGCCGTTTTAAAACATCATGGACATGGCGGAAAACCAGATGTCACAGCCACGAAGGATTCTAATAAACACTTTCATGCAGGCGCGGCCGCATCACTTGTTGAAGGAGATGGCACAATCGAGCTGCTCGGCAATTTCAAGGGTAAAGCCCCTATCACTGAGCTCGTTCAATTACTGTGCCTATTTCTCCCTGATGTGATTTTAATTGAAGGTTATAAGCAAGAGGACTTTCCTAAGGCCATTTTAATCAAAGAAGAAAGTGACCTCCTGTTATTGGAACGGCTTACTAATGTCAAAGCAGCTGTGGCTTGGCCCGAATGTCTGGAACGAACAAGGAGTCATGCTTCAGTACCCGTCTTCCCTTTGGATTCGGATCAATTCATTACATGGTTTTTAGAACAAATATGAAGGAGGGCACAATGTTCATACAATTTCCCATAGAAAAACGCCGCAAGATGATCGAAAGCATCCAAGAATATGTGTATCAGGAACATGGCAAGGAAATCGGTGAAATCGCTGCTGAAAATCATTTGCAGTTCATTTTCGAAAATATTGCTCCCTTTATTTATAATGAAGGTATTAAAGATGCTCAAAAAGTCATTGAGGACAGATTAGGAAATATTGAAGAAGATTTGTATTCATTGGAACGTCCCATCGATTAAAATGAAAAACAGCATCATGACCGATGCTGTTTTTTATGTTCATTGTTCGGTCAAAATAAGCGGACCGTTTTTCGTAATGGCAATTGTATGCTCATATTGTGCCGAGTATTTCCCATCTGCAGTGGATGCCGTCCATCCATTCGGATCTCGGCTTGCTTTATATGTACCTACGTTTACCATTGGCTCGATGGTGAATACCATGCCTTCCTTAAGACGCGGACCTTTATTCGGCAGTCCATAATGCGGAACCTGCGGCTCTTCATGAATGACATTTCCTATCCCGTGTCCGATGAAATCACGAACGACAGAGAAGCCTTCCGCTTCGACATAAGATTGTATGGCATGACCTATATCTCCAATCCGATTGCCTTCCACACATACTTCAATCGCCTTATATAAAGATTCCTTCGTCACATTCACTAAATGTTCGGTTTCCTTTGAAACCTTACCGACCGTATACGTCCAAGCAGAGTCAGCAAGGGCCCCGTTATGATTGACAACCATATCAATCGTTACGATATCTCCGTTTTTCAAAGGGGTCTTACGAGGGAAACCATGACAAATTTCTTCATTTATGCTGGCACATGTCGCATACTCATACCCTTTGTAACCCTTTTGTTCCGGCTTCGCACCATGCTTTTTTAAGAATCCTTCAACAAATTCTTCTATTTCCCATGTTGTCACCCCAGGAACAATCATCTTTGCAATCTCCCTATGACAAGCTGCCAAAATTTTTCCCGATTCATGCATCGCTTGAATTTCACGTGCAGATTTTAATACGATCAATCGTGACACTTCCTTTGTAATTGGTCTCTCCTTTTATTTTACTGCAAAGATTGAAGTATATGAATCCTTTAAAATGAAAAATCCCGGCAGCTGCCGGGATTTTTCATTATTTCAATAGATTGAGCGATTCCCGGTTAAATGCCGGAAGGTCTTCAGGTGTCCTGCTGGTTACAAGCTGGTTGCCGCAAACCACAACCTCTTTGTCCAAATATGTGGCACCTGCATACTCCATATCGACTTTAATGGATGTATATCCTGTTGCGTGGCGCCCTTCAAGTGTTTTGGCCGTAATCAGCAACTGTGGTCCATGACAGATTGCAAATACTGGTTTTTTATCATCCATGAACGATTTGGCGAAAGTTACGAAGCGTTCGTCAGCACGCAGTTGATCAGGGGAAAAACCGCCGGGGATGAATAGTGCATCGAAATTTTCCGGTTTCACCGAGTCGATGCTTTCATCAATCTCCACTTCTACCTCCCCTTGTTTCCCTTTAACCGTTTTCCCTTTTACCATTTCAATCGTCGTTACCTTATGGCCTGCTTCCTCGAATGCTTTTGCCGGTTCACTATACTCCGAGTCCTCAAACATATTCGTTACAACACATGCGATATTTTTACCCATAATCATTCATCTCCTCAATTTTTATCGAATGAACCTACTTTGTACTTTATTTATGTTCCCTCTGCCACCATAAATAAAACACATAATTAATGGTTGTCCCTTTTGTTTATGAGTAATATTTCGAGGTATTTCCGCCATCTCTTCGGCGGTCGCTGTCCACCTTTTTTAATATCGGAAAAAAGATAATGGCAGCCTTTTGATCAATGTTTAGGATACTGGCCAACTACATGTATCGCATTGATGATTCTTTTATTGATCCATTTCCTGTTTTCTTCTGTATTCAAATTTCCAAATATTCTTTTCCGCCCTTCTTCCGTTGTTACATAATAATTAGGCAGGTTATTCAATGATAATGTGATGATGTCATTCTTACATTTCCTGCACGAACAAAATGTTTGGTATTCCATACCAGTCATTAATACATGCACCCATGTCACAACGATTTCTTCCATCACATTCTTATATTCTCTTTCCATATATTCTCCTTCAAAAAGAAAAACCCGTCCATTCCTGACAGGTTTTCACTCATTTATCGCTGTCCGTGGAACAATTAGAATTTCAACCCTCCGGTTTTTCGCCCTTCCTTTTTTCGTTTCATTAGAAGTAACCGGCTTGAATTCCCCATGTCCTTTAGCACTGAACATTTCGGGATCCAACTTTTTATTTTCCAGGAGAAGTTTCATAAAATTCACGGATCGCATCACGCTTAAATCCCAGTTGGATTCATATTGGTAATTTTTAATCGGAATATTATCGGTATGCCCGCTTACGATAATGTTTCTGGGTAAGTCCATGACCAATAAATCCGAGATTTCCTTAGCGATTTTTCGGTTTTCACGTCTCACCTCTGCCACCCCCGATTCGAACAGCACGTTTTCCCTAATTGAAATCAACATTCCTTCATCAGTAAGGTTCGTTCCCAATTTATCCGTTAAATCATTCTTTTTTATGTAGGCATTCACACGCTTCTGAACCTCCATAAGTTCTTCTTGTTCGTTTTTCCCAAGCTTCTCAAGTTCTTCTGCACCTGTTCTCTGTTCTGGTGACGTCGGCTCATTGCTGGGGGAATCACTTGGGAAATCCATAAAACCCGTTCCGCTTGTAAAAACCTGATTAAATACATTGGACAATTGCTGGAACCTTATTGCATCAACCGAACTTGAAGCGAACAAGACGATAAAGAGCGCGAGAAGCAACGTTAAGATATCGGCGTAGGGAACCAGCCATGATTCATCGATATGCTCCTCATGCCTTTGTTTCTTTTTGCGCCTAGCCATCTTCTCTCACATCGCCTTCCAACCACTTCTTACGATCTCCAGCAGGCAAATAGGATGTTAATTTCTGTTCAATCGTTCTTGGCGCTTCCCCTTCGATGATCGATAAAATACCTTCGATCATCATTTCTTTGATTCGGACTTCCTGCTGCGATTTCCGTTTGAGCTTATTGGCAAATGGATGCCATAACACATACCCCGTGTAAATCCCCATCAAGGTTGCGACGAAAGCGGCTGATATGGCATGTCCCAATGCCTCGGTGTCAGCCATATTCCCCAATGCAGCAATCAGCCCGATTACCGCACCCAATACGCCAAGAGTCGGTGCGTATGTACCGGCTTGACTGAAAATCGCTGCCGCGCTTAAATGACGTTCTTCCATCGCGTCTATTTCCTCCGCTAAAATATCACGAATATAATCGGCACTCTGACCTTCGACTGCAAGATTCAAGCCATTTTTCAAAAAGGCATTATCCACTTGATCCGAAATACTTTCCAATGCCAGCAAGCCTTCTTTCCTGGCAATGACCGCCCATTCCGAAAAGGTCTTTATTAAATCTTCAGGCTTTGTCAATTTTTGTTCAAAGAATAAAATCTTGAATATTTTTGGTAGTCTTTTTAATTCCGACAAAGGGAAAGCCGTTACGACAGCAGCTACCGTCCCTACAATAATGATCAAAATAGCTGCCGGGTTAATCAACGCCGTTACACTAACGCCTTTCAACACCATTCCGACCAAGATGGCCACAATACCGAGAACTACGCCCAAAACTGATGTTATATCCATAATACTCACCCATTCATTTAAAGTCTCATCTCCTCCTTATATCGGATGAACTTCAAAAAAAGTGAGGATTATTTTATTATTCGGATTCAATTTTCAATATATCATCACAAAAGCTACCAGCTTTGGCGCCTACATGAGCTTATTCAACAGCACATTTCAATGGTTCTGGTACAATATTCTTTCGAGAATGGAATTTCAAGCATGTTCCGTTCGTACTTTTATCATAACGTCCGGAATATGCGCGTTTACTCGTAAGTTTCAGCGGTTTACTCGTGAATTCCGCATAACGCCTGGCATTTATTCTTTTCACACTTCAGTATTTCCGAAAAGAAAAAGGGACAAAGCCTGTTAACTTTGTCCCTGTTCTTGTTTTCCCTTGCTTCTTCCAACCAGCCATTTTATGATGGGTGACAGGAAAAATAAAATGAATAAAATCCTGAATAAATGAAAGCTTGTTACAACGGATAAATCTACATGCACAGACATGGCTGTGACTGCCATTTCGGCGACGCCGCCTGGCGCCATGCTCAAAAATAATTCGTTCGCCTGTAATGATAGGATCGGGGCAAACTGAATGGAAAGATAATAGCAAAATCCAATCAATAGGACATTACTGACGAATACGACCCCGAACATCTTTCTGAAAAGTCGGGGATTATCAACCTTCAGTGTGTAGCCTAAATGTGCGCCGATCAACAATTGCGACAAATTCAACCAAAAGTCAGGAATCTGCGGGGCACCTGGGCCTGCTAAATTGAAAAGTGCTGCGGCCATGAGAGGTCCTAGCAAAAAAGGCAGCGGAAAATTCGCCTTCTTTGTGATGAAGATGAATAATAGCAAGGTTAACAACATCATGATGGCTAATTTCCCATCATATTCAAATAAGAAAAACGGCCGCTCCGATACGGCCATTACCGCACCTGATTCAACTGACATTACATGAGTCACAACCCAAGGAACAATGGATATCACCAGGATGACCCGCAGTGTTTGCATGAAACCCACTACCGTTTCATCACTATCCTTCATTTCCTCACTTAAGACCACCATCTGCGAAAGACCTCCAGGAAAACTTCCAAGCATGGATGTGCCCAAGGATAAGTTCATCCGTTTCCCGACAAACCAGCCAGTCAACACTGTAAATGAAATGATTGCGATTGTCGTAAAAAGCATAACAGGCAGATATTCAATCATCTCATTCAACGATTGTTTCGTGAATGAACTGCCCAGTTGTAAACCTAGAATGACCAATCCAGTACTTCTAAAGGTTTTAGACCAAAACAAGTACTTCCTTAACTTCATTTTCGCGATCATCACGACGAATAATGGTCCAAGCATCCATGGCAGGTATATTCCAAGGCTATCAAACGCATAACCACCCAGGAAGGCTAGAAAGGCTGTAAAGATGACTCTAAAACTCTTACTCTCGATTAAATTTGCACTCACAAAATTACCTTCTTTATCTAAGCGGATTTTCATCTATATCTTAACATAAAATAAGCTGATTCAAAGCGGCCACCCATGCTTGTTTTCGACTGATGCGAGGTGCGCTATGTGAAATATATTAAAAACGGTACATATGAGGGGTCACTATTACAATAGCAGAATGTTGGCGCCATCAGCCTTTCCGCCATCAGTGGATTGGTTACAATTGGACATTTGCCGTTATCCACTCGCTTGCCATCACCAATGCATTTTTATATTTAGATCATTTTTTCGCTCTCTGAAAAGAAAGGGCATGGCAATTCCACCATTTACTAGATTTCCCACCCCCACAAACTCGCAATAAAAGGTAGAATGAGTATATAGGGGGTCAAACTCTTATGGAGGGGTGACTAAATGTTATCAAATACAGAAATAGGCATTGACTTAGGGACTGCAAATACGCTAGTTTACAGTAAAAATAAAGGAATCGTATTTAATGAGCCATCTGTGGTGGCCATTGATATAGAGACTAATAAAGTATTGGCAGTCGGTGTGGATGCAAAAAACATGATCGGGAAAACACCCGGAAATATCGTGGCAATCCGTCCGCTTAAGGATGGTGTCATTGCGGATTTTAATGTAACCGCGCAAATGCTTCGGGAAATCATGAAAAAAGCAAGTAAGGCCCTAGGTTTATCGATTCGCAAACCTAGTGTAGTGGTCTGTACACCATCAGGTTCCACGTCGGTTGAGAGAAGGGCCATTCAGGATGCAGTCAAAAGCTGCGGAGCGAAACAGGTCCACCTGATTGAGGAACCAGTAGCAGCTGCTATAGGTGCGGGCCTGCCTGTCGAAGAGCCTATTGCCAATGTCATCGTTGATATCGGCGGCGGAACGACTGAGGTCGCGATCATCTCTTATGGCGGCGTCGTTTCTTGCAATTCAATCAGAATTGGCGGAGATCAATTGGATGAAGATATCAGCCAATATGTTAGAAAAAAACATAATGTGCTGATTGGGGAAAGAACAGCCGAGGAAATAAAAAAAGAAATCGGCTACGCACTCGTTAAACATTCCGAGATCAGCATGGAAGTCAGGGGCCGCGATCTTGTAACGGGTCTTCCAAAGCCGATTACAATATCATCCACTGACGTCCAGGAAGCTATTCAGGAATCGCTTCTTCATATACTGGAAGCAATCAGGGCCACTTTGGAAGATTGTCCTCCTGAATTGAGCGGGGATATCGTCGATCAAGGTGTCATCTTATCCGGCGGGGGTGCACTTCTCAACGGGATACAAGAATGGCTGACGAATGAAATTGTCGTCCCAGTCCAACTTGCAGATAACCCGCTTGAATCAGTTGCCATCGGAACCGGGCTTTCACTTGAGGTCATTCACAAACTACAAAAAGCCGTGTACTAAAAAGATGAGGAAACCCCAACTTGGGGTTTCTTTTTTTTATCATTCCAGGCTGATATTCTCGATGATGCAAACAGTAATCTCCACATTAAATAACTTCCCTGAAATAATTTACCTCGTTTGAGCAGAGAATAAGGAAAAGGTTTTTTTACGTTCGATAGCATGCATTACTGTTTGGATAGAAATCACCTCAAGACTAAATGTATGCAACGTTACATAACTTGTGTTATAATGTAATTATGTTACATTAGCAAGAGGAGAAGATTTATGGAATATGTAGAAGCCTTTAAGGATATCAATCAAATCAGCAAAATAAAAACATACCTACGCGCTCACTCCAGTCGGGATTATTTATTGTTTGTACTCGGCATCAATACAGGTATGAAGATAAATGAAATGCTTGAAATCACCGTGGCCAGTGTTCTGGATGAAACGGGCAAAATCAAGGAGTTCTATGAACAACGGACGGAAAATGACGAAGTCAATCAAATTTATTTGAACCTGAAAGTCCGTACCGCGTTACAAGAATACCTTAAAGGCTCTAAGGTTATCGAAGGTCAATTTTTATTTCTTTCCCCTAAGACAAAAAAGCCGATAACACGTCAACAGGCGCACCGAATCATCCATGATGCTGTGGAAGGTGCAGGGCTGACAGGAAAATTCGGAGCAAGTTCGATGCGTAAAACTTTTGGCTACCATGCCTATAAGCAAGGAGTTTCACTGGCCTTGATACAGAAGCATTACCATCATTCCAGTCCATCGGAGACATTAAAGTACATCGGCATATCCAAGGAGAAGAAATTCAAGACGAATATTGACGTTAACTTATAAACATCCTGCTATCTTCTATTTAACTCTAACCAACATTTTAAGGAGGAATTCCAGTGAGAATTAGAGAAAGTGAACTTCCTGGTATTGGCCAAAAATTCGAAATCATAACGAGAAATGATGAAAAGTTAGTAATCGTCATTCACGATGACGGCCGTCGGGAATTATACCATTTTGATAATGAACATGAGGACGTCATATCGAGCATCACCCTTAACGATCAGGAATCCCGGCAAATGGCTTCCATCATAGGCGGCATGGTTTATAAACCACAAGCACTTGAAACAATTGAAATGTCTTTGGGTGACTTGGTGATTGAATGGTTCAAAGTCGAACCAGGTTCAAAGGCCATCAATCAAACGATCGGTTCGATTGATATCAGGAGTAATTATAACGTGACCGTCATCGCCCATTCTAAAAAAGGAAAAAAACAATTGAGTAATCCTGGTCCTGACTCCATCATTGAAACAGGCGACACTCTTGTGATATCCGGTGAAAGAAAAGATATCCGTAACCTGACAAGAGAATTATTGACTGACGAAAGGAGTGACTAAGCTCATATGGACCATTTAGTCTTTGAAGTGGGTACTGCCCTACTTCTAGTGGCATTAGCCGCTCTCGTAGCAGGTAAATTCAAAATATCAAATGTTCCACTATTAATTATCATCGGGATGCTCGTTGGCCCCCATGCCCCGCACGTCGGATTAATTGACCTGCGTTTCATTGAAAGTGATGAAATCATAGCCTTCCTCGGTCGTGTCGGTATTTTATTCCTTCTGTTTTACCTAGGGCTTGAATTTTCCGTGAAAAAGCTCATGAAGTCCGGGAAAAATATCGTGACAGGCGGAACCTATTACATTTTAATTAACGTGGGAATGGCCTTGCTGTACGGTTTCCTGCTCGGACTCCCATTAAAAGAGGTGCTGATACTAACAGGGATTATCAGCTTTTCATCAAGTGCCATTGTGGCAAAGGTACTTGTGGACCTTAAAAGGACCGGTAATAATGAAACGGAGCTAATCCTTGGTATTATCATGTTTGAAGATATCTTCCTCGCTGTTTATTTATCAGTCGTATCCGGATTGGTATTAAGCTCTTCTGGTTCCGTTTGGGGAACATTACTTTCTACATTTATCGCAATTGGGTATATGCTGATATTCTTCGTTATTGCCCGGAAGGCTTCTGGGGTATTGAATAAATTATTCAATATAACCTCAGATGAGATATTTATCATTGTCGTGTTCGCGTTACTATTCTTCATTGCAGGTTTCTCGGAGACGATTCATGTTGCAGAAGCCATTGGTGCATTATTGCTCGGCCTAGTCTTTTCGGAAACGGAACATAGCGACAGGATTGAAAAACTTGTCATTCCCTTTAGAGACTTCTTCGGGGCCATATTCTTCTTCAGTTTTGGCTTGAGTATCGATCCGACGACCCTTGGGGGAGCAGTCTGGATGGTTCTTGGAGCAGTCATCATCACCATAATCGGTAACTTTGCAGCTGGAATGATTGCCGGACGCAAATCCGGTTTATCTCACAGAGCTTCCGCAAACATCGGTTTAACAATCGTTTCACGCGGCGAATTCTCCATCATTTTAGCCAACTTAGGCATTGCAGGCGGTTTAATGCCTATACTCACCCCGTTTGCTGCATTATATGTGTTGACCTTAGCGATTCTTGGACCTATCCTGACCAAGGAATCCAAACACATTTATAATATCCTAAATAAAGTCTTCAAATGGACCCCTCCGAAGGTCCAAAAGGAACAGGGAAAAGAAGTGCAATAGAGCAAAAAGGCCAGACAAGATGTCTGGCCTTTTTGCTGTTTACCTTCCATAACATGCTATCATAATTATTATACTTGTTATAAAAAAGGCATAAAATAACTTAGTAGTAGTGTTTGGCCATAGGCTTGAAGTATCAACAGCACCTATTTACAGTTAATTGTAAAACCTTCCAAAAAAGAGTGTCATAAAAATAGGCTAAGGTTGATCATCCTTGGATTGCCATTTCTTCAGCCCCATCATTTTCGATTTTGCACTTTACTGGTGCATTTAAAATAGATTTTCCTCTCCCCAAATTTGTTTTTGGTTATTATGAGGTTATGTCATTATCACAGCTTCCACTAGTGCGTCGATTAGAACTTTCAATTTCTTTTGTTTTGAGGATTAACTTACATGACCAGAGGGAAAAGAAGAGATAACCTAAGTAACTATTCAGGAGTGATGCCCCGATGAATAAGTCGATAAAATTTTCAAAGAAACTGATTAAAGAAATAAAGGAAGATCGTGTAACCGGGCTGGCGGCAGAACAAGCTTATTACTATTTACTGGCACTATTTCCTTTGCTCATTTTACTTCTGTCCATATTACCTTATCTGAACATCGATATTCAGACAGCCCTTGACACGATAAAAACCTTCATGCCTGCGGAAACGATGGATGTCATCGAGAAAAATATCATCAACATATTATCTGAACGGAACGGCGGCTTACTGACTTTTGGTTTCCTTGGGACCATTTGGTCGGCTTCCAACGGAATGAATGCGTTCATCCATTCCATGAATATCGCCTATGATGTAGAAGAAACAAGGAATTTCATCAAAGCCCGCATCATTTCCATTGTATTGACATTAGGCCTGGTTGTAGCATTCATCGTCATGTTGGGTCTTCCCGTCTTCGGAAAAGTCATCATCGATTTATTACAGCAGGTCATTCCGATCCCTGAAGAAACGCAAATATTATTCAGCTTATTACGGTGGGTCATCGCGGTTGTGGTCATCTCACTTGTCCTGGCCTTTTTATATCGCTTTGCACCGAATAAAAGTTTTCCCATTAAACATGTCATCCCAGGGGCAGTGACCGCAACTGTACTTTGGCTGGGAATATCACTTGGATTTTCATTCTATGTCAGTAACTTTGCCAACTACTCTTCCACTTACGGCAGTTTGGGAGGCGTGATCATCTTGATGCTATGGCTGTATTTGAGTGGTCTGATTTTTGTGATCGGCGGAGAAATCAATGCAATTCTACATCGCCAAAATTCAATTCCGAAAAAACGGTCCCGCACGATCGTTCATCCTGTCCCGCTTAAAAGGTAAAGCATGAATGACAATGGAAGATTGAAAAGCGGCTGTCCCATTCGGACAGCCGCTTTCTTATTCAACCTTTATTGACGAACTCTTCATACCTTTCATCATGGGCCAGCCATGCAGCGTGTTTCCGCTTCATGTATTTTTCCGCTTCCGCAAAAGAATCGAATGTTTTTTTCTGTTGTTTTCCGTTGATTTCAACAATCCATTCCTCTTCTTCATCTTCATAGATGAATATGTCCTGTTTGTCTCTCGTTGAATATAGGCAACCCTCTGGGGACTCCTTTACATTCAATTGATTCTTATGTGCGTCTCGTTTAAGGGGCTCGGCATGGAAGGTCTTTTCGACATATTGGCTATATGCCTTTTCGGACATGGTGCAACCGGCGGCTTTTTGGTGACCGCCCCCATCGTACTTGCCGGCAACCTCAGAAACATCTATATCATCGTGGATTGTCCGGAAGCTGATTCTCTTACTTCCTACCATCAGAATGGCTATATAATCCAGATGCGAGAACTCTTTCGACAGTTCATTACCCAATTCCGAGTGGTATGACTCTGCATGGACCACACCAGCTGTATGGGGACCGACCGTAGCCTGATAGACTTCTCTTTTTTTCCTGTTTATGTACCGATCTACTCGACTCTCTTCAACATTAAGAAGGGTTTGCTCCACTTCGTCAAAAGTAAAGCTTTCAGCCGTGGACAGCTTATTTGCGATTTTCATTTCGAATTCCTCTATCGGAATCATGAAAAACAGGTCATTCAATCGTTTTGCCGTTGTATTTTTATTGACTTCCCATTCCCAAGTATCGTATTGACGAACCAATTCAACGAATTCAGCGACAATGCTTGAGGGTTCCAGCAATTTATTATCAACTGCGTACTGATAGAATAGAGATGTCGCTGCCGTCTGTTTACCATCTTCTTGTTCGACAGTTACAGATGCCCAATCATGTTCGTTCAAATGCAGTGCTGACTTATGATGATCAATCAGCAGTGCCTTGCCTCCATCTTCCACAAACTGAGTAATCATTTTCTCGTTATCTTCATCAACCGATAGATCAGTTACAATCAATGTATCTTCAATCTTAGCCTGCTCAAGAAATGCTCCTACATTCTGGTTAAGGCGCCCAATTGAATTATAACTAACCACTACTTCTTCTCCGAATGCCAGCTTAGCTACAATGCCGCAGCCGACTCCATCTAAATCATTATGTGTAAAGAGATGGTACACACAAACCCCTCCTAATAACTAATAAAATTACTTTTCCCTAAAGTCATGAATTTCAATTGCAATCTTTACAATTGTAGCATAATCATATCCGCATATTTTATCATGCTTCCATTACGTGATGCTTTTGTTCGTTTTTTTTTTTGAAATTTCCTAATGGTTCTTTATTTTCCATGATTTATACCTAAAAATACATTACTCTGAAATCGAGGTATTTCCAACGGACAATTAAAAAAAGCCACAGGAATGTTATTCCCTGCGGCTTCCTTATGTGAAATCATTGTTCTATTAATTTTCCAAGGTTAGCCATTTCAATGGCGCTAACCGCAGCTTCATATCCTTTATTACCTGATTTTGTTCCTGCACGTTCAATGGCTTGTTCAATATTCTCAGTTGTCAGCAAACCGAAGATAACCGGTACACCTGTTTCCAATGAAACGGAAGCCATGCCTTTAGCTGCTTCGTTGCAGACATAATCATAATGTGAAGTGGCACCTCTGATTACCGTTCCAAGACCGATTACAGCATCATATTTACCTGTATTCACAAGCTTCTTAGCTATTAACGGAAGTTCAAAAGCACCCGGGACCCACGCGATGTCAACATCATTCTCATCAACGCCATGACGCTTAAGGCCATCCAATGCCCCTCCTAAAAGCTTGCTAGTTATAAACTCATTAAATCTTCCTACCACGATTCCGACTTTCAATCCTGATCCGATTAATTGTGCTTCAATAGTTTTCCCCATGTCCAATTCCTCCTAATTTTAAAAAACAATATCATTTTTTTCACGTTAAGATTTAATTTCTGATAATCATTCAAGCTTTAGGAATGTTCAGTTCAAGTTCCTGTTTCCCAATTGAATCATTTTGTTCAAGATACCGAATCAAATCGGCTATCGTAATGAATTTCAGGTTAAATTTATCAGCGATGACTTCTAAATCGGATACGCGGGCCATTGATCCATCTTCATTCATGATTTCACAAATGACACCAGCTGGAGCGGCACCGCATAACTTCGCCAAGTCCACCGATGCCTCCGTATGTCCTGCCCTTCTTAATACGCCGCCTTTTTTAGCGACTATCGGAAAAGTGTGACCAGGCCTTTGGAAATCTTCAGCGACAGAATCTTCATTTAGAAGTTCAAGGATGGTCAAGGACCGTTCAAAAGCACTGATTCCTGTAGAGGTGCTTTTATGATCGACACTTACCGTAAAAGCAGTGCC
Source organism: Peribacillus sp. NPDC056705 (assembly GCF_043656335.1). Taxonomy (NCBI): domain Bacteria; kingdom Bacillati; phylum Bacillota; class Bacilli; order Caryophanales; family Bacillaceae; genus Peribacillus; species Peribacillus sp. NPDC056705. The sequence continues at coordinate 87,625 of NZ_JBHTYI010000006.1, forward strand.
ATGATGATCGGTATTTTCACCTACCATAGGATGCAGCTTCAATTTCGCTGCCAGTTCTTCAGTGATGGTGGTACAAATCAAACCACGTCCATGGGTCGCCATGAAATTAATCGCTTCCGGTGTCGCCCTTTCGGCCAACACTACAAAATCCCCTTCATTTTCACGGTCTTCATCATCGGATACGATTACTACCTTGCCAGCCTTCAAATCTTCTATTGCCTCTTCTATTGTATGGAACATCATTACACCGCCCTTTTATTAGAATCCATGCTCTGCCAAAAACTCTAAATTCAGTCCTGGTTTCGGATTGCCATTTTTCATTTGATGTATTATATATTTCCCTATCATGTCGTTTTCGATGTTAACGATATCGCCAGCCGCTTTTTGTCCCAATATGGTGTCCTGATGAGTCAATGGAATCAGTGATACAGTCAAAAGGTTCCTTTCGATCCCAAATATCGTCAAGCTTGTTCCATCAATGGCCACGGAACCTTTTGGAATGCAGAAGGTACTAAGCCCTTCATCCAATTGGATTACATAATATACGGCATTTTCTTTCCGTTCTTTTTTTATGATTGTTCCGGTTCCGTCGATATGACCTGAAACAAAATGACCGCCAAACCTCCCCTGTGCACTCATTGCTCGTTCGAGATTAACAGGTGATCCCAATTTCAATGTCCGGATCGTGGACGCTTTGACCGTTTCCGGCATCACGTCGACCGTAAACAAACTTTTCGTGAAGGATGTTACCGTTAAGCAGACCCCGTTGACTGAAATACTATCCCCCAGTTGCACATCTTCAAGGACTTTTTCAGAACGAATCGATAACTCCATACTGCTTTTTCCTTTTTTTAAGGAATGCACGGTACCGATATCCTCAATGATTCCCGTAAACATGTTTTTCCCCCTTTTATAAAATATAAAAAACCCCTTAGGATGACCTAAGGAGTTAGCAGGAGAAATGAGTGAAAAAAATTGTATACCTAAAAAGCCTAATATTTTCATTTTCAAAAAATTAGGCATACGTATACACTTGGGTTCCACACGTCCTTCTCCCATCCAGACTGTACTGTCGGCTTTGGAATCTCACCAAATCCTGCCTTTATCAGGCTCGCGGGCTTAGAATTTCTTCATCACCGCCGGTTGGGATTTTCACCCGACCCCGAAGGACTAAAAAAATATGAATCTTTGAACATTTTATCACCATAAAGTGAAGATGTAAAATTTCTAACCTTAAATGGTTCCATTGTTACAGGAACTTCCTCTTTTTATGGAAAAATCTCTCCAAGTACTCCCGATGTGCTCCGAAAAGGTTAACCAGGCTGAATATGTGGAATAAGGTTAGAAGGATCACAATTCATACAAGGAGGAAGCCGATTATTATTTCCATCATTAACTTGATTTTCTATCTATTCGTCGTCACGATGAATTTTTTAGCCAATTTCTTGCCATTGAACGGCCAAACATCAGGAGAGATTTCCGATAAACTTGATGTCCTTTTCACTCCTGCCGGTTATGTATTTTCCATATGGGGCTTGATCTATTTCCTGCTCGCCATCTGGGTATTCAGGCAGTTTTTAAGTAAACATCAAAACAGCCCTGCATATAAGGCATCCTCTCCTTGGTTTGCTTTAAGCTGTGTCTTGAATGGCGCTTGGCTTTTGGCTTGGCACTATGAACGCTTTTTGTTATCCGTATTCATTATCATTGCTCTATTGGCTACTTTAATGGTCATTTATACAAGAATGAAAAAAGTCGAGCATGTTGCTTTTGACCTATTTCCGTTTTCCGTATATACGGGCTGGGTAAGTGTTGCAACCATAGCTGACATTTCTTATTACCTCACCTATATCAAATGGGACGGTTTTGGGGCTTCCCGTATAACCTGGACGATCGTCCTGCTGATTGCAGCAACAGCCTTGGCCTTTTTCTTTGCAGGTAAAAACCGGGATTGGTGCTATCCTCTCGTATTCGTTTGGGCATTCATAGGCATCGGGATACGAAATAGCGACGCCTATCCGATAATCACAGACATTTCTTATATCCTGGCTGCCATCACTTTTATCGTATCCATCACCATCTTCATTCAAAATAGGAGGAACAAATAAGGTATATGTTACCCTAAAATGCTTGCTGAAGATCTTGCCAGATATCCTCCCAAGCCTCAAGGCCAACTGAGAGACGGACCAGCTGGTCACTGATGCCCATTTGTTCCCGTGAATCTTCAGGAACGGCAGAGTGCGTCATGGTAGCGGGATGCTGGATCAATGTTTCGGCATCACCTAGACTTACGGCAATTTTGATAAGTTTCAATTTATTGAGGAATTCCTGTGCATCCTGTTTTGTGCCATGCAGTTCGAAAGTGATAAGGCCGCCGCCATGTTTCATTTGTTTTTGCATTATATAATGATCCGGTGAAGCTACATCACCTGGATAATATACCTTTTTCACCTTTGAATGTTTCTTAAGTTCTTGAAAGATTGCCATTGCATTGGCCGAATGACGGTCCATCCTGACAGGCAAGGTCTTCAGCCCCCGTAATAGTAACCAGGCATCGAATGGTGAAATGATTCCACCGATATCCTTCTGTGTAGTCCCGGCTACTTGATTCATGAATTCCTTCTTACCGACGACAAGGCCTGCAACGACATCACCATGCCCGCAAAGATATTTCGTAGCGCTATGAAGGACGATATCACAGCCATATTCAAGCGGTCTCTGTAGGTAGGGAGTCGCAAACGTATTATCGACAACGACCGTCACATCATATTCCTTCGCAACTCTCACCACCATCTGTAAGTCAATCATTTTCATCGTCGGATTGATAGGGGTTTCCACATATATGCAGGTCGTTTCCGGCCGGATCATTTTCCTTACCTGTTCTTCTGAATCCATTTCACAAAAATCATGTGTGATGCGGTATTTATTTTTCATTAGCTGCAGGAGGCCAAATGTACAACCATATAGCCCCTGTGAGCACAGGATGTGGTCATCTGTTTTTGTTAACGCAAAAAGCACTGCTGAAACGGCAGCCATGCCTGAACCGAATGCAAGGCCAGCTTCCCCTCCTTCCAAAGCGGCAATCTTTTCTTCAAGTACTTGTACCGTTGGATTTCCAAGGCGAGAATAAATATATCCATCTTCCATACCGGCAAAACGCCTTTCCCCTTGCTCGGCATTTTCGAAAGTGAATGTTGAGGTTTGGAATAAGGGAGTTGCCAAGCTTCCTAAATGCTTCTTCGAGTCATATCCTTCATGGATGACTGCCGTTTCAAACTGTTTATACTTTCCTGTCATACCGTCTCCTCCTAACCTATGTCTATTGCTATCATATGTCAAAAAACCATATAAAGGAAGCGTTTTCATTCATGTTTATCCCCCATTAATGAACTCCTGAATTTAGAATCATTTCCCAATTCAATTTTTATAGTATCAAATGCTTTGAGGTGATAATATCCTGATCTTTATTGGATCATTTCTTTTTGAACTGCACTTTTGCCGAGGCAGCCATCGTTCAATTTGATTCAGCAATAACAGGCACTTTTCTACAGGGAATTCTGCACAATGAGCAACTTTTAAATTTTTATATCTTAACGGGCATTTACAAAAAAAAGACAGCCGCCATGGCCGTCCCTTTTTTTGTATCATTCATCGACTACGATGTTTCCACCATAGAAGGTTACTCTCGTTAATGGAATCTCCAGTTCACGGGCCATTTTTTTCAACTCTCGCTCTTCTCTTTCCGTTACGATTGAAATGACAGTGCCATCTGCACCTGCACGACCAGTTCTCCCAGATCTATGGATATATTGTTCGATGTTGTCGGCCATATCAATATGAACGACCGCAGTAAGACCTTTAATATCAAGCCCCCTTGCCGCTACATCCGTTGCTATCAGCATTGGGGATTTTCCCGAACGAAGCTTCCGCAACGCTTTCTCCCTGTCGACTTTATTGGATTCACCATGAAGAACACCCATTTCAATACCTTTATAGCTCAGCTTTTCATGTAGGACGCTCAGCTCCGCTATATCATTCAGGAATGCAAGGGCCTTCACATCTTTAATTCTTGTGATTTTCTCGAGAATCTTGGACTTTTCCCGTCTCTCAACAACAAAGTAAAGATGGTCCACCTTTGATTCCATTTTTTCATGCTTATCGACCTTGATCATTTCGGGTTCATTCATGAATCCCCGGGCCGCTTTTTCCGTTTCCTCCGGCAAGGTCGCTGAAAATACCATGATTTGTCGATCTTTTAGCGTTGTTTTGATAATATTATTGATCGTTCCCATATGCTCTGGAGTGATCAATTGGTCACCTTCATCAAGTACTATCGTCTTAACTTCATGCATCTTCAATTTCTTTTGGGCAATCAATTCGTAAATACGCCCCGGTGTTCCAGCAATCACCTGGGGACGCTTCTTCAGTTTGTCCAACTGCCTTTTCACATTAGCACCGCCGATGAATGCTGCACCCGTAATGCCGCTTCCCTCTGACCAAATGCGAATCTCTTCATTGATTTGCATGACCAGTTCTCGTGATGATGCCAAAATCAAAGCTTGGGGCGATTTCTTTTCAGGGTCTACCTTTTCTAGCAATGGCAGTAAATATGCTAATGTTTTTCCCGTACCAGTCGGTGATTCGGCCAAGATGTCTTTTCCCTCGACAATCACCGGAATCGCTTTCGTTTGAATCGGGGTAAGTTGCCCGAATCCGGACTTTTTCCAGACCTCTTGTATATATGCTTTTCTATCGTTCACTAATTCAGGTAATTCGCTCATATCTTTCTCCTTTAAAATATAACTTTTCCTATCTTTCATAGTACCATTTATTCTTGTCCAGTAGCCAATGGAATACGAATTGTAACCGTCGTCCCTTTGTTTACCTCACTTTCAAAATGCATTTCCCCGTGAAGCCGATGAACGATTTTCCGGCAAATTGCTAGCCCGATCCCTGTGCCCTTTTCTTTCGTCGAATAAAAAGGCTCACCAATCCGTTCAAGACGCTCGGGCACCATTCCCATGCCATTATCACTCACGCTGACCATTGCTTGTCCATCGACGGTTTGCAGTGATATATCAATTTTCCCATTATCCTCAATCGCTTCAATGCTGTTCTTGACGATATTGATTATCAACTGTTTAATTTCAATTGGATCAGCCATAATATAAATCGGTTCGGCGGTTTTAACCCTGAACCCCATTTCGATATTATTCAAATTCGTTTCCGCTTTCATCAACGTGAATACCTGTTGTAAACTGTCGGCAAGATCGATCCTGCGGAATGCTACATCCTGTTTCTTCCCAAGAATCAAAAGTTCACTTGAGATAATATTAATTCGGTCAATTTCCTTCAACATGATATCAGAATGCAGCGGGTTCACCTCCTGCGTCATATCCATTAACTGTACGAAACCTTTTAACGATGTCAGGGGATTCCGTATCTCATGTGCGACTGCTGCTGCCAGATGCCCGATTACAGATAGCTTTTCAGACATGATCATCAATTCCTCTTCGCGCCGCAATTCAGTAATATCCCGAACGATTGCATATACTCCAAGCATTTCCGCGTGAACGATGATCGGTAAAAAGGTTACACGGATTATCCGCTCTTCATCACTGCCATTCTGGATGGTCGTTTCGAATTTTACAGCCTCCCCTTGAAGGGACCGTTTAAAGAATACAGATACTTTATCACTTTCATTCCAGTTGAGGAGATGATTCGCATTCTTGCCTTTCAAGTTGTCACTGTTATGACCTAATAGTTTTTCAGCTTCAGGGTTTATCGAAACGACATTTCCTTCGAGATCCAGCTCAAGGACACAATCCGGGTTATGCTTGAACAGCGACCGATACTGTTCATCCTTCAGAACGAATTCCTGTTGGGACCTCAACATTTTCCCCGTCCAATACCTGATAATGAAGTATAGGATAAGTCCGGTTATGAAAATGAACATCCACCCTTTCGAATGTTGAAACATTGCATATCTCTGAACATCTGCCCTTGACTGTGTCATAGAGATGTAATCCGTAACGAAAATCCATAAGACCCCAATGATTATATATATTAAAGCCACTTTACATGCAATTTTATGAGATTGGTTCATATTTTTTCCTTTGTATTGTTTTTTGGTTTATTATTCCCAAATCACTCAAAAAAAGCCCTCATGTTTTCAACATAAGGACTCTATCGGTATTGTACCATATATATTACATTCATTGTTTTATATAGCTAAAAAAACAGCACCATTTTAACGACCTTCAATGATCAAGAGAGGTTCTTAATGGCTTGATTGAATTCTTCTTCTATATCTTTTGTAGGCTTGGCCGATAATAAGCTGAAAACGACTACCGCTATTGAACCAGCGATGAAACCAGGAATGATTTCGTATACTTCAGCGAACTTATCGATCATATCCCAGATGATCACGGTTGCCGTACCGACAATCATTCCCGCCAGGGCTCCCCATTTCGTCATCCGTTTCCAGTACAGGCTTAACAGAATGACAGGACCGAAGGCCGCTCCAAAGCCAGCCCATGCATAACCCACCAATTTAAGGATCGTGCCGCTTGGATTAAAAGCCAATAATAGGGCAATGGCGGAAATCGCCAACACGCCAAACCGGCCTACCAGCACTAATTCCTTATCAGATGCATTCGGCCGAATGAACTGCTTATAGAAATCATCGGTCAGAGCACTTGCCGATACTAACAGCTGTGATGCAATCGTACTCATGACCGCTGCTAAAATAGCAGCCAATAAGAAGCCTGTAATTAAAGAAGGAAACAGTTCTTTAGATAAAATGATGAAGACGGACTCAGCATTTTTTTCCCCTAAAGGGCTATTTGCAAGGTTAAAATAAGCTATCCCCACCAATCCGGTGAACATCGCTCCGACGATAGCAAAAATCATCCAGCCCATACCGATCCGGCGTGCACTTTTCAATTCTTTAACAGATGAAACCGCCATGAATCGAACGATAATATGAGGCTGCCCGAAATAACCAAGCCCCCATGCCAGAAGAGATATGATTCCAATGGTTGATGTTCCTTCAAAGACATGCAATAAATTCGGGTTGATCGATTTTATTTCATTGAAGGTAGGGTCCCAGCCACCAATATTTACAATCGTGACAACTGGTACTAGAATTAAGGCAATGAACATGATTGTACCTTGTACGAAGTCGGTCCAGCTAACAGCCAGGAATCCGCCAAATAATGTATAAAGTATAACAACGCTCGCCGTCAGCCAGATGCCCCACCGATAATCCAAATTGAAAGCGGAGCGGAAAAGCTCACCGCCCGCTACCATGCCTGAGGATGTGTAAAAGGTGAAGAAAATTAAAATGACAGATGCTGATACCACTTTTAAGACCCTTGAGCCATCTTTAAACCGATTTCCCAAAAAGTCCGGAATCGTAATCGAATTGCCGGCCACTTCCGTGTATGTCCGAAGTCTTGGTGCCACGAATAACCAGTTTAAATAAGATCCTGTACACAGGCCGATGACAATCCAGCCAGCACTTAACCCGCTTATGTACATAGCACCGGGAAGACCCATCAACAGCCAGCCGCTCATATCGGAAGCCCCTGCACTCAATGCAGTTACAGCCGGGCCCAAGTTCCGGCCCCCAAGCATGTAATCGGTTAAGTTGGCCGTTTTCCGATAAGCAAAATAACCAATTAACAGCATGCCTGCCATGTATATTCCAATTGATATTATAATTCCATAATCCAAAAATGAATCCTCCTATTTATAGGTTAATTTTCATCTTGTAAGCTTATCAGAAAAAAAAACATATGTTAAGAAGTTCTTGCACCTTTGATCGATTTCACTTTCAATATAATTAAGAAAATTCATTTTATTAGATTAAATTATTAGGAGGAATACGCCATGCAATCCTATATCAATCAGCCAGATGGAGTCTTTCCCTCTGTTTGCTCTCTAGACTGTCCTGATCAATGCGGTTTACTGTTGCACAAAAAAGACGGGAAAATCATTAAAGTTCAAGGAGATCCTGATCATCCAGTCACAAAAGGGAATATTTGCAACAAAGTCCGAAACATGACTGCCCGCCTATATGACCCCAATCGCTTAAAACAGCCATTAAAGCGCATCGGTCCGAAAGGAGAAGGGAATTTTGCTCCAATCAGCTGGGAAGAGGCCATTGACACAATCACTTCCAAATGGAAAGGCCTGATTGAAATGCACGGACCGGAAAGCATACTTCCCTACAGCTTTTACGGAAACATGGGCAACCTCAGCGCCGAGGGGATGGATCGCCGTTTTTTCCACAAACTCGGTGCAAGCATGCTCGAGCGTTCCATTTGTAACGCGGCAGGCTCAGTCGGATACAACTATACAATGGGTGGTTCATTCGGCATCGATCCAGAAGAAACGATTCATACAAAGCTTTTCATCATGTGGGGCATTAACGCTGTGAGCACAAATATGCACCAAGTAACGCTTGCCCAGCAAGCCCGAAAAAACGGGGCCAAAGTAGTTGTCATTGACGTACATAAAAACCAAACCGGCAAGTGGGCAGATTGGTTCATTCCGATTCTGCCTGGCACCGATAGTGCGCTCGCCCTCGGATTAATGCATATACTATATGCCGAGAATCTAGTCGACCAGCCCTTTCTCGATGAATACACAGTGGGTGCTGCCGAATTGCGGGAACACGTCCGCCAATATGACCCTGCAACCGTCTCTGCTATCACTGGCGTTCCAATTGAAGACTTATATGAATTAGCCAGGATGTATGGCACCACAAGTCCATCATTCGTTCGGATAGGCAATGGCCTGCAGCACCATGACAATGGCGGCATGGCGGTACGTACCATTGCCTGCCTACCTGCACTTACCGGCCAATGGATGGCCGAAGGCGGCGGAGCCATCAAAGGAAATTCTGGATATCTGGCTTTTAATACAAATGCCTTGAGACGTCCTGATTTATTGCATAATAAAGCTACCCGGACCATTAATATGAACCAAATCGGTCAAGCACTTCTGGAAAAAGAAAACCCGATTCGCTCCATGTTTGTATACGGATCCAACCCAGCACTTGTCGCTCCGAATGCTAATAAGGTGCAGGAAGGCCTAATGCGGGAAGATCTATTTACAGTTGTACATGATTTATTCTTAACCGAAACGGCAATGTTTGCCGACCTCGTCCTCCCTGCCACATCATCTTATGAAACGGAGGATTTTTATAATTCATACTGGCATCATTACGTGCAAATACAAAAACCTGTAGTCGAAAAATATGGCGAGTCGAAATCGAATGTTGAACTGTTCAAACTGTTAGCTGCTGGAATGGGATTTGGGGAACAAGCATTTAGGGATTCAGAGGAAGATATGATACGTCAGGCGCTGGATTTTTCCGAAAACCCTCATTTAGAAGGCATCACCTATGACTCCCTTTCAAGGAATCAATTTGTCAAAGCCAAGATGCAGCCGATGTTCCCAGGAAAACTCCCGACACCAAGCGGTAAAATCGAACTTTATTCCGAACGGATGAAGCAGGTTGGATACGAGCCTTTGCCAACATATACTCCAATCATAAAAGACAGCGACCTGCCATTTTTATTCATTCCGGCACCTAATCACAATTTCTTGAATTCAACCTTTTCAAATAATGCCAAACATATCTCCTTGGAAAAGGAACCGAAGCTGCACATGAATGCCGCCGATGCCAAAACAATGGGAATATCCTCTGGAGATATGGTTAAAATCTGGAACGGTCGCGGTGAATGTTTGCTTACCGCTGCTCCCGGTGAAAATGTGTTACCCGGCGTTCTTGTCAGCCAAGGCTTGTGGCAGAATACGCCTGAAACAAAACAGCACATCAATTCCCTTACCCCTGATCGTCTCTCAGATATGGGTAATGGCGCCGTTTTCTTTTCAGGACGGGTTGATCTTGAAAAAGTCCACCAAAAGTAAATCAATGTAAGCAATCTTTGAATATATCTGCGTTTTCCGGAGTCATATCTGCACTTTCTGATATTTATCTGACTTTCCGGAGTTATATCTTCGATTTTTGATATTTATCTGCACTTTCCGGAGTTATATCTTCGATTTTTGATATTTATCTGCACTTTCCGGAGTTATATCTTCGATTTTTGATATTTATCTGCGATTCCACAAAAAAAGGCTGTTCCACAAGGAACAGCCTTTTCGTCAAGCCATTTATTCTTCATCAAACCAGCCTGTTGGCTGGATATCCAAGTTGTTATTGATTTGCTTCACTTCAGTGTAAGCTTCGTAACCGAAAGTTCCCAGTTCGCGTCCATTTCCGCTTTGCTTGAATCCTCCCCACGGAGCTTCGTTATAAGTCGGATGATATGAGTTTATCCACGTGATGCCGGCACGCACTTTTTTAATGACACGGTACGCTTTTGCAATATCATTCGTGAACACCGCTCCCGCTAAACCATATTTCGTATCATTTGCCAGTCGAAGTGCTTCCGCTTCATCCTTGAACTTTTGAACGACAAGCACCGGTCCAAAAATTTCTTCCTGCACAATCCGCATGTCCGGTGTCGTATCAACAAAAATTGTAGGTTCGACAAAGTAACCTTTTTCCAAGCCTTCTTCTTTCATTCGATTTCCACCGACGATTATTTTGGCACCTTCTTCTTTTCCGATTTGGATATACGATAATATTTTGTTCATATGGGCTTCTGAAACGATAGGTCCCATCTGGCTGCTTTCATCAGAACCTGAACCTACTTTGATCTTTTTCGCCTTCGCAGTAAGACTTGCGATGAACTGATCGTAAATGGACTCTTCCAACAGTAAACGAGAACCTGCTGAACACACTTGTCCTTGATTACAGAATATCCCGTATAGAGCATAATCAACGGCCGTCTCAAAGTCAGAGTCCGCAAATACGATATTAGGCGATTTCCCGCCGAGCTCCAATGTCACTTTCTTTAGGTTACCCAGTGAAGCCTCCATGATCTTACGTCCTGTTGCCGTTCCTCCTGTAAAGGCCACTTTATCGATTTCCTCATGTTCGGCAATGGCTTGTCCGACAACTGGTCCCGCTCCTAACACAAGGTTTGCGACACCTTTTGGCAATCCGACTTCATCCATGATTTCGAATAGTTTGACCGCTGTCACAGGAGTGATCTCAGATGGTTTGAACACAACTGAATTTCCTGCAGCAAGCGCCGGGGCGAGTTTCCACGCTGACATCATTAGCGGAAAATTCCAAGGTACGATCTGCCCGCATACACCGATCGGTTCCCTTACGACCATCGCTTGCTGACCGTCAGGAACTTCAAAAGTTTGACCGGTCGGTTTAGTAGCCAATCCTGCATAATATCTAAAACAGGCTGCTGAATCTGCTATATCATAACGAGCCTCACGCAATGGTTTCCCATTATCCAATGTTTCCAACGCAGCTAATTCTTCAGCTTTTTCTTCTATTTTGTCGGCTATTTTGAATAAAATGCGAGCTCTTTCCACCGCAGGAGTTCCCCACCAACCACCTTCATAGAAAGCATATTTTGCTGCCTCGACCGCTGCATCCACATCTTCCTGTGTTCCTTCCGCAGCTTTGGCAATAATTTCCCCCGTAGCCGGATTCAATACGTCCCTCTTCTCCCCTGAAGTCGAATTCACCCATTCCCCATTGATGAACATCTTTAAGTCCAGTGCTCCCGTTCCTTCTTTTTTCGTGTTATTTTGCAAAGTTTCCTGCATGTAAATTCCTCCTCGGTTTTAAGTTATCAACCTATATATAAGATATGAGCAAGATTCATGCCAGCTTGAAATAATAGGTAACACACGTTTTTTTTACTCTTTCCTGTCTCATTTAAATTCAATCGTGAATTACCTATTCATTTTTGCATAACATATGAGCACTCCTTCATCTTAACCTCTTTCAAGATTCATAGAAAAATAAGCCTCAGCTCAAAAAAAGAGATGAGCAGCTGCTCACCTCTTTTCTAATTAATTTCGGTTAATAATGATCAGTTTCATTTCCGTCATTTCTTCAATGGCATATTTTAACCCTTCGCGGCCCGTCCCGCTTTTTTTGACTCCGCCATACGGCATGTTGTCGACGCGGTAAGTTGGGATATCGTTAATGATAACACCGCCTACTTCCAATTTTTCTGCGGCAGAAAGAGCCAGATTGATATTTTCCGTGTAAATCCCGGCCTGCAATCCGAACTCGGAATCGTTGACCAAGTCAATCGCTTCCTCAACAGAAGAAACCTTATTGATCAAAACAATGGGAGCGAATACTTCCTGGCAAGATACCTTAAGCATTGCATCCACTTCCAGCAACACAGTCGGATGCAGGATATTCCCTTCAGATTTACCTCCTGCAGCAACGATTGCACCGTGTTGTTTAGCTTCACTAATCCAATCCAGGCTTCGCTGTACATCACCAGCACTGATTAATGCCGAAATATCCACAGACGGGTCCAAAGAATCTCCTAGTTTCAAGCCATTCGTTGCTTCTATGAATTTTTTGACGAACTCATCATATACCTCTTCATGAACATATGCGCGCTGTAAGGAAATACAGACCTGCCCTTGAAAAGCGAATGCTGCCGATACACAGCGTTGGATGATTTTATCGATATCGATCCCTTTATCAACGATGACAGCCGCATTCGAACCTAGTTCAAGACTCACTTTCTTTAATCCTGCCTTATTTCGGATTCCGATTCCGACGGCCGGACTTCCAGTAAATGAAATGCTCTTCACCCGTGAATCGGTGACTAATTTATCACCAATAACCGAACCGCTTCCGGTAACTAAATTAAACGCACCTGCCGGCAAATCCGTTTCGGCTAATAGTTCAGCAAGAAATAGCGAAGATAGCGGTGTTTGGCTCGCAGGTTTCAGGACAAGTGTATTTCCGGCAGCAATGGCCGGGCCTACTTTATGGGCAACCAGGTTCATCGGAAAATTAAAAGGGGTAATCGCACCCACAACGCCTAGAGGCTCACGGACTGTGTATCCTATCCTTCCTTCTCCGTCAGCTGTAGCATCCATCGTCAATGTTTCCCCATGAATCCTTTTTGCTTCCTCTGCTGCAAATTTATATGTGGCAATCGTCCGGGATACTTCAACCATTGCCGTTTTGATCGGTTTTGCTGCCTCTTTAGCAATAATTTCAGCTGCCTCATCTTTGCGGCTCTCCAAAAGGCTCGCAAGTTTTTCAAGTATTGCAGCGCGTTTATGACTAGGTAAAGCTGCCATTGTTTTTCTAGCTTGATAGGCTGATTCTATTGCCAACTCTACTTCTTCAAGGCTTGCAGAAGGAATCTCCGCCAGAACTTCCCCGCTATAGGGAGACTTTAGTGTCGTGAACTTTTCAGCTTCTTGCCATTTACCATTAATGAATAATTTCTTTTTCAGCGTTTCCGTCATGACCATCACTTTCACCTCTTATAAAATTTCTTTTTCGACAGCAGTAAATGTCTCATCAAGGATTTCAATTATTCTTTCGACTTCCGATTTAGTAATGATTAAAGGCGGTGCGAATACGAGTGTATCTTGGTCAAACGTAACAGACCGGCAAATCAAACCATTCTTCGCCGCTTCAGCAACCAGTCTTGGAGCAAGCTGTGTCTCAAAGCCTTCGCCTGTTTGTTTGTCCTTTACGATGGAGATGCCTCCAATTAATCCAAGTGCCCTGACATCACCAATAATCGGGTGTTTGCTTTGAAGCTTCTTAAAGCCGGCAAGCAACTCTTCACCACGCTGTTTCGAGTTTTCTATCAAGTTTTCACGTTCAATTATTTCAATATTTTTCAAAGCAACCGCACATGCCATAGGATGGCCACTGTAGGTGTAGCCGTGTAAAAGGGTACCTTTTGAAAGGGCAATGAAATCCTGATGCATCTTATCATTCAGGACGACCCCGCCTAACTGTGCATATCCGCTCGTCACACCTTTTGCGAAGCACATCATATCAGGTACAACACCAAAGTGTTCTATCCCAAAATAAGTCCCTGTTCTTCCGAAACCTGTAATGACTTCATCCGTCACCATTAAAATGCCGTATTCATTACAAATCTCCCTTACTTCCTTAAAATAGCCTTCTGGAGGAAGGTTCACGCCACCAGCACCTTGAATCGGTTCAGCAATAAATGCTGCAATCGTTTCCGGCCCTTCCTGTTCTATGACCTTACGCAACTCCTCAATGGAAGAACCGTCCACATGGTAAAAATCCGGTGCGATTGAATTCGTGAAGTCTCGGAACGGCTTCAGGCCAGTCGCACTTGTAGCTCCCATTGCCACTCCATGATAGGATTTCGAGCGGGAAATGATTTTTTGACGATTAGGCTGCCCTTTCAAAAGCCAGTAATGACGAGCAAGTTTAATGGCCGTATCATTCGACTCCGATCCACCTGAAGTGAAGAAAACCGCATTCAGATCCCCAGGAGCAATGGAAGCGATCTTGGCCGCCAACCGGATTGCCGGCTCATTGCTGAAAGTGGCGAAACTTGAGGTGAAAGCTAGCTTCGTCATTTGTTCCTTCGCGACTTCAGCCAACTCTTCTTGTCCATGTCCGATATTCACATTCCAAAGTGAAGCCATGCCATCAATGACAGTCCTGCCCGTGACATCCGTAAGATATATTCCCTTCCCTTCCTTAAAGATGAAACTTGGACCATCTGCCTTCTGTTGCTCGATTGCCGTAGTCGGATGAATAAAATGCTTTTTATCCAAATCGATTAATTCCTGAATACCCGTCGTTTCTTTTATCATGTAAAAAACACCCTTCTCTTGTAGTGGATTTTTTCAAACTAGTTTATTTTTTATTTATATATTTAGATATAGCAAGATGCATGCCAAATTATATGTGCCTTATATTAAAGGTATTCAAGTTAAAACGATTCATATATAAATCATTAGGAGGTTGCTTTGATTCACATATAAATCATTCGATTCATATTCGAATCACCTAACGCCCATTCATTAGAATAAATACTAAATTACCTGTCCCCTAGTTGATGTTATAAAACCTGACACAAAATGTTGAATTTTCGGAAGATTTGTATTATTATCATGTTAATATTTTTCCATCCCTTTTGAGCCGCCATGTTAGTTAATCTAAACGAAAGAAGTTGATATATATGCAGGTAGGATTTGAACTGTACCAAAAACAAACCTTGAAATTGTCATTAACCCCTGAATTACAGCAATCGATAAAGATCCTTCAATATTCGACCCATGAACTAATAGATTTCCTAAACCGGCAGGCTTACGAAAATCCCGTTCTCGAAATAAGATTTGAAGACCCCCTCGCATCACTTTCTGAATCCAGCATTCGTATACCTAAAATAAATTCTCTGAAACGGTCCTCTAAAAGTAAAAGTTTCAACGGAGACAATGATTACAACCCTATCAACAATTATTCAATCAACACAGAAACACTGGAAAGCCATTTGCTGGAACAATTGAGTTTACTAAGTTCGTTGAAAGCAATTGAAAGGAAGGTTCTCCAATTTTTAATTGGAAACTTAAATGAATATGGGTTTCTTGAATTGGATGCCAATTGGACTGCCTCGCATTTTTCCGTGTCCGTCGAAGAAATAGAAAAAATGATTCAAGTTTTGCAATCCCTTGACCCGATTGGAGTCGGGGCTAAAGATCTGACCGATTGCTTACTCATTCAGCTGCGTGAGCATGAGAGTCGCAATGAACTGGCGTATAAGATCGTTAGAAAGCACTTAACGGACATAGCAGAAAAACGCTACAGAAAAATTGCCGCCCTATACAAAGTGACCATTCAGGAAGTGCAAGAAGCGGCGGATTTCATCCGTACGTTAAACCCGCGTCCCGTCAGTCACTTTTCCAATGACTTGACTCATTACATCATTCCGGACGTTTACGTGGAAAAAGAAAAAGAAGGTTTTCTGATAACGGTCAATGATAGCTGCACACCTAAGCTTTCCATCAGTCCTTTCTACAAGGACCACATCGCTCTGAATCCTGTCAATCCAGCAAAAGATTATATAAAAGGGCACATAAATGATGCCCAATTACTTTTAAAAGGGCTCGAACAAAGGCAAATGACTCTTTACAAAGTGGCAGCAACAATAGTGGACCAGCAGCAAGAGTTTTTCATGAAGGGAATTACGGGGTTAAAACCTATGAAACTGAAAGACATTTCGGAAAAACTTCAGGTTCATGAATCAACAATCAGCAGGGCGACGAGCAATAAATATATCCAGACGCCGCATGGACTCTTTAAACTTAGGAACTTCTTTACTAGAGGGTTAAACCGCGTGAACAGCCCAGCAGCCGAATCAACGACCACCATCAAAGAAAAAATAAAGGTCTTGATTGCCGCTGAAGATAAGATAAAGCCTTTTTCAGATCAGAAGCTTTGTCAAATATTCGAAAATGAAGGGATGAAGATCTCCCGCCGCACTATTGCAAAATACCGTGAAGACCTCGGTATACCGGGATCTTCAAAACGGCGCAGATTTTAAAATCAAACCAAATTTTATGTCAATATTACGGAATGACGCATTTTAAAAGACTCTTACAAAAGATGTATCCATCGTAAGGGTCCTCTATTTTCCACTGCTTCATTTCTGTTTTTTGTAAAAAAGTCATGCCTCTCAACAAAAAACCCCTGAGACAGGGGCTGGAATCATAATATATCGTTTTATTTATTACCCCATTTATCTTTGAAAATAAGTTCATCCATCGGCCTTCTTTTTTCCCAATTAGCAAGTTCAAGAATGGGTTTATCCGGATATTGATCCGTATAGCCAATCGACAGGAGTGCGACGGGTTCTACATGCGGCGGAATCTCCAAAATATCACGAATATCATTTTTCTTATAAAAGCTTACCCATCCCATTGCCAATCCTTCCGCACAGGCAGCCAGCCACATATTTTGAATCGCGCAGGCTGTGGATAGGATATCCGTTTCCGGAATGGAATTCCTCCCTAAAACATGGGAGCCGCCCCGTGTCGGGTCGCATGTAACACAAATGGTGTAAGGTGCTTCTTTTAACCCTTCCACTTTCAAACTAAGAAACTTATTTTCTTTATCGCCTTCATAATGAATGGCGAGTGCCCTTCTTTCTTTATCCGCTGCCCATGCTAAACTGTTCTTGGTTTCCTGAGATGAAATCACGATGAAACTCCAAGGTTGCATGAATCCCACAGACGGCGCATGATGTGCGGCATCCAAAATTCTGCGGAGTATATCCTTTGAAATGGGCTTAGGCAAAAAACTCCTGATATCCCTTCGATTATAAATGGCTTTATATACGGCAGCTTGTTCTTCATTAGTAAACATAGTTCCCCCCCCAAGTTTCCGGCATTATCTAAACATACATATAATTTTACAGGTAAACCCTTACAATTAAAAGCGAGTTCCAGAAATCCACGGATTCAGCTCGTTCCGTCCACAACAAGATCCGCTCTTTCTTGAGGCCTTTGCGCACCCACATAAAGGTCTTCATGCACCATCCAATTATCCTCCCACATTTGCCGCGTTTCTTCACCATCCCGCTCAAGCCCCCGTTTCAAACGCTGATCACGGGGACATTCCACCCAAATCGTGAAATCATGGTACCCTGCCAATTCTTTACGGATGGAATATGTTCCTTCTATAATAACAAGGCCTTCAGCAGGAACATCATGCCATTCTGCCAAAGTGTCTGTTTCCCAATCATACCTTTGATACCTTGCTTCCCGTTCATTTGTAAGCGGTTTCAGAATTTGATTAAACACCCGCTCCCAATCATAATCCGCACCAATCTGCTTTTGGGATGGAGGCAGTTGGAACCTATCCGGTGATGGCAAATAAAAATCGTCCATATGAACGACCGCGCTACCCGGACACTCAGCTTGGATACGGGAAGCAAGTGTACTTTTTCCAGATCCGCCCCGTCCGTCTATGGCCAATATATATGGAGATCGTTTATTGGAAATTTCGTGAATTTCAGCTATAAGACTGCTAATTGTATACTGTCCAGCAAGTGTTGGAAAATTCATGAGCATTCCTCCTATACTACTTATTTCTATTCATCCTCCCTCAAATTCCTTCCTTGAGAGGATTAAAATGAAAAAAACTAGAAGGAGGTGCTGGCAATGTTATCGAATGACCATTGAATTGAATCCGCCATTCGGATTTACGATCGAAGCCGATATCGAGTCAGCAATAAAATGGCTCATCGGCTATATGCTGCCAATTCGGATTTGCCGAAGAAAATGAATGGGCAGATGACGATCCGTTTCTAGACTTTGTTTTCCAAATGGATACTAAAGGCCAATCCCCAACCGGATTTCTTTTTCTGCGAGCATCACGGCTATCTTATCCTGGATTGCCGTAATGCCTTTTTCTTCTACGAAATTATTCAAGATGATCGAAAATATGACTTTTTCCCCTCCTTTGGTCGTAACATAACCTGATAAGGAGCTCGTTCCTGAAATCGTCCCTGTTTTAGCTCGAACATTCCCGGCTGCATAAGTCCCTTTCATCCTCTTCCTTAGCGTACCGCCCACCATCCGATTTTCGTCGCCTGCAATCGGCAAAGCGTTCAAGTATGCAGGAAACCACGTTTTTTCCTGTACGGCATACAACAGTTTCGTTATTTCATTCGCTGGAATCATATTGACTTGGGAAATTCCAGATCCATCACGCATCATGATCGTTTGCATATCAAGACCCATACTCTTCAGCTGATTTCGAGCAACCTTCAAACCATCCTTCCAGCTTCCCTCTCCTTCTGCCTCTTTGCCCATTTCTTTCACCAAAACCTCGGCATGGCTGTTATTGCTCAATTTCATGAAAGGAATAAGCAGTTGTGAAAGCGGCATGGACCGATGAGTGGCAATCATGTCCGCTCCTACTGGCGTCTTCCCTCTTTTCCTTTTTCCCAACACTTTAATTCCATGTTTGTTCATTGAGTTTTCAAATAGGCTTAAGGCATATTCTGTGGGATCTTTCACCGAGATCCACTCTTTGGTCACCCCGGCATGCTCCGGAATGGTTCCGGTCACCGTAATGACTTGTGTGCCATGAGAGCGTTCGACTTCAATTTTCTTATTGCCATCTTCCGATTCGGTTTTTGTTTTGTTGATGACCTTCACATAATCCGTTTCCGGCTTCAGCTTCACTGTTGCCCTTTTACCAGCCTTTTTCCCTGGGGATATCTCCACGATGATGGTACCGGTATCGTAGTCTTCATTCGGGGAAGCTGTTAAAGCTGAAACGGGCGCCCCGTAATATTCCTGTTCATCGCTCCAAACTAAATCTTGGGAATAACGAACATCGTCATACCAAGAATCATCGCCTATAAGATCCCCATGAACCACCTTAACTTGTTTGTGCTTCAGTGAAGCTGCAAGCTCATCGAAATCCTTTTCCAATAAAGTCGGATCCCCTTTTCCCTTCAGGTACACATCGCCCTGCAGAACATGGCCAACTTGCACTCCTTTTATGTATAGTTCCGTTTGAAAAGCATGATCTTCCCCTAAAGTTTCCAGCGCAGCTGCTGCAGTCAATAGCTTAAGGTTCGAAGCAGGCCGTAATCTTGTTTGCGACCCCCGTTCATAAATCATTTCCCCCGTTTCAGCTGAACGGATGGAAATTCCCGTTAACGCGCCAGCCAATCCCGGCGATTCATCCAATATTTGTTGAATTTCCTGCCCTAGGTTTCCATCATCATTCGCAGCCTGCATCGATTCTCCATTAAAAAAACAGATCAAAAACAGGAAGAATATAAAACTCAACTTCCTTTTGTATGTCAAACCTATCACTCCCACTCTAAAAGCTTACCACTTCTATCTTGTCCAATTTACAGTCATATAAAAAGAAAAGATCCACTAGAAGTCTTTATTTATACATACTCAGGAAACTGGAGGATTATTCGGCCGCCACTCCACGGAACCGATAGGGACCCCCGACTTCATGATTTCTTGGCACAAAAGGATAATAGGGAACTTTCTTGTCGGCTAATCCGTATAAGTATAAAGACATAGTAAGGAGTGAATATATGTATTCAAAGATACAGCCACCAACTAAGAAAATTTCCAAAGAATCAGTGAAGGTTTGGCGGATGACTGGAGCCATTACCAATCTCATTATCCTCACTGTCCTTGGCATCCTATTATTTATTGATGATTATTTCACTTGGAAAGAATGGATTGGATGGATTTTAAACGGACTTATCACATTATCTTTTATTCATGCAATCTGGTCCATCTTCATTGAACCGATCTTGTTGCAAAAGTATTGGCGTTACGACGTGAACGAAGAATTCATTCAAACAAAACGTGGAGCCTGGAGTGAAACGCATGAACTCATTCCGATGACGAAGGTCCAATCCGTCAAATTGAACCAAGGACCGTTTTTGCGAAAATATAACCTTTACTCCCTGAGCATTGGAACAATGGGGGACTCTCATGACATACCTGCCATCCCAGAGAAAGAGGCTTATGAATTACGAGATAAAATTGCCCATTTCGCAAAAATTAAGGAAGTGGATTAATGATGGAAGAACATGCAAAACGATTACACCCTTTCAAAATCCCCTTCGAGTTTTGGAAATTGCTGAAAGGAAATGCGTTTTTCATCATCATGCTTTATGTCCTGAACTTCGGTTCTGAAAAGATGTATATGAAGGTACTTCAAATCGGTTTTCTTGTTTATTTGATTTGGAAAGTCATTTTCATCATCCTAAAATGGTATACGTATACATACCAAATCAAAGAAGGAACCATATATATTACTTCAGGCCTTATCTCGAAGTCGTATCGAACGATCCCTCTTCATAAGGTACAGAATGTTCAGCAACGCACGACGTTATTTCATAAAATTTTCAGTTTAACCTCTATAACATTCGAAACGGGGATGACTGGTGATCAGGGTACCGTACCTTTTGAGGTGATTTCCCGAAAAGAGGCCGAACGGCTGGAGGGGGAATATGCTTCAAAACAGGAAATTACGGTTATCGAAGTGGAAATTCCCGAAGAGCGTATAGCAGAATCAATCAATGGGAAAACGATCCATTTCACACCAACCAAACAGGATGTGCTGAAAGCTTCCTTTACATCACTCAGCTTCCTGGCTCTTATCCCGATATTGGCTACGTTATATAATACACTCGATGATTTTATCAATTTGGAGAATGCCGAAGGGTTTCTTGCCAAGTTATTGGATACGTGGTGGATCATAACAATCGTTCTTGCAGGCCTCATATGTGTCGCCGTTGCCTTCGGAATCGTTTCCACTTTCGTCAAATATGGAAAATATGAAATTTCATCCGATCACGAGCGTATATATATAAAGAAAGGTGTATTGGATGAATCCGCTTTTTCCATTCAGAAAGAAAAAGTACAAGCTGTAGAAATCACCCAATCCATCATTAAAAGATTGCTAGGCCTGGCAGAAGTGAAACTGGTCAGTGCAGGAAATACGGGCGATGAAGAGCTGGAAACGAATACACTCTATCCTTTTTTATCAATTGAACGGGCATATGGGATGGTAGAAGAGATTTTACCCGCTTACAAAGTGGAACAGTCAATGAAGCCCCTATCGGGACAGGCCTTCAAGATTCGAATGCTAAGGCCCAGCTTTTTCTGGATTCTCACAACATTGGCGATTTATTTTTTTAAACCCTCCCTATGGTATATCTCGCTGATTTTACTCGTCCTCATTTATTCATTGAGAATAATGGATTACAAAAATAGCCGTTACTTGTTAAATGATGAGTTCATTCAGTTAAAATCCGGAAGTTTGGAAACATCACTATTCATTACCAAAAGAAGCAAGGTCATTCAAATTGAGGTGGAACGTACAAAGTTGCAAAAGCTTTTCGGTCTTGCCACAATTGAAACGATCAACCGCTCCAAGCCGGTACACCATACAAAGCTCCAAGATGTATCCGTTGAATATGCAGACGAGTTTTACACATGGTATATGGGCAGGACAAAAAATATCCAAGTCGAATAGCAATGAATGAAAGAGTTGACCATGGCAGTCAGCTCTTTTTTAATCTACTTTATCCCCCTCTCCCACCTAGAATAAATGTAAGCCCTTCCAAGTCAAAATTAATATTGGGAATTTTCTAACTTGAAACTTCAAAAAAATCAAAGCAGACCGAAATATCTTATAGAACCTAAATCAATTTGAAGAATATAAGGAGAATTGTCCAAAATGAAAAGACTGACAGACTGGTATTTTAATTCGCTAAAAAAACAAATTTTGATTCCTTTTTTAGCTTTGATCATGATAAGCGGAATGGCCATCTCTTACATGAGCTATAAAAATAGTATCGAGTTGACGACCCAGGAACTTACCGGAACGACAGAAGAACAAGTCAAGTCAATGAACGATTCTTTCGAAATCTTCTTTCAAAAAACGGAAAATCAATTGGATAGGATCGGTAAGTACCCTATCATGAGTACTTATGATAAGAACCCCGAATCGATAATGGATGAATTTTCCCATACACAGTCGAGCAGTTCTGAAATAATTGGTTTATACCTTGGCACAGAGAAAGACGGAAAAACATTGATATTCCCAAAAGCTGAATTGCCGGCTGACTTTGATCCAAGACAAAGGGATTGGTATCAATCGGCTTTGAAACAAAAAAACAAGACCATTTGGACGGAACCTTATACGGATCAGGCGACAAATGCACTTGTCATTACGGCAGCAAAAGCCATATATGATGATCGTGATGAATTAATAGGCGTGCTCGGTGTCGACATCTCGATCGATACATTGATCACGATGATCAATCAAACGAAATTCGGTGAAACGGGCTATGCGGTTTTGCTGGATAAGAAAGGGTCATTCGTTGCACATCCAGACAAGGAAAAAATCCAACAGGATATATCAAAGGAAAATATGTTCAGAAAAATGAAAAGTGCATCCGGTTCAATGATCGAGGAATACGTTGGGCAAAGCCGGATCATCGGATACGCCACCAATCCGACAACTGGATGGAGAATAACAGGGGTAATGGATGAAAATGAAGTGAAAGTCCGTGCAAGCCCGATGGTAATCGATAATATCATCACACTGCTGATCGTCTTTACTGTCACTGCGCTATCTGCCATCTTCATCACCCGTTCGCTAACGAATCCCATTAAAAAGCTGCAGGAATCCATACGGAAAATGGCTGAAGGCGATTTCACAACCAATAATTCCATTTCTAGGAAAGACGAGATTGGGCAACTTGCAGAAGACACCAGCTTAATGACCAGGAATATGAGCCATATGTTAGGCGCTGTCAACAACCTTTCCGATAAAGTATCGGAATCCTCCATGACGCTAGTGGCTAGTGCAGATGAAAATTCAGCGGCAGCTAACGAAGTGGCCATGACGATGGAACAAATAGCGGCCGGTGCCATAGACCAAATTGAAGTCGGGCAGAATAACGAAATGGCTGTAAAGCTATTGGCTGATAAAATCCATGGTCTTGAAACGCAAGCGAGCAAAATGGCCACGGAATCCGAAAATATGTTCAAGGCTTCCGAAAACGGGATCACTCAAGTGCAAGGCCTCAAACAGCAATTCAATGAAACATCCCTGATTTCCAGTAAGATGAGTACGGCAGTCAAATCATTGGATGCACGCTCCAATGATATTAGTGCGATCGTAAAGACCATAAGCGGGATTGCAGGACAAACGAATTTACTCGCCCTGAATGCGGCCATCGAAGCAGCCAGGGCCGGTGAGCACGGAAAGGGATTTGCAGTTGTAGCCGATGAAGTGAAGAAATTGGCCCAACAGACGGAAAACTCACTGAAAGAAATCTCTGAAATCATTCAAGCCATGCAAACCGATACAACCAATACCGTTCATTTGATTGATCAAGTCAATCAAAAAATCCATCTTCAGGATACTTCTGTATCGGATACGGAAAATGCCTTCAGTCACATTGCATCGATTATCGCGAATACATTCAGCAATTTCGACGAAATAAAAAAGATGATGAACGATATGGTAAACGAGGTCACACGAATGGCGAGCAATGCAGAAAGCTTAAATTCGATTAGTCAGGAAACTGCAGCAGGAACTGAAGAAGTATCAGCTTCCGTAGAACAAACGAATGCTTCCATGGAACAATTAAATGCCCTGGCTAGTGAATTGGATGCCTTATCCCAGGAAATGCACAAAGAAATAAAGAAATTCACATTCTAATCAAAAAAAAGGACGAATCCTAAGGGATCCGTCCTTTTTTACCTTACTTATTTATAGAGTTCTTCTACTGTTCGTAAGCGTTTCATCGGTTTCAGTTATTCCTGAGTAAGAAGAACTGGATTTTCTCGCATTCGAATCGACTAACACAAGCAGCTTGCCACTCTTTACATCCGCTTCATATCGATTAGCCTCGTCTTCAGGTATGCCCATTCCGATTAATGTACCGGCCAATCCTCCGGTACCAGCACCTACTGCCGCTCCGGCTAATGTTGCAGCAAGCGGTCCAGCTGCCAGTACCGGCCCGATTCCCGGAATCGCCAATGCACCCACACCAGCCAATAATCCGGCAGTACCGCCCAAAATACCTCCGGTCGCCGCACCAGCTGCGAGCCCCTCCTCAACCTTTGTACCCGTTTCTTCATTCACTGTATTTAATTCTTCTTTATCTTTAGCTACCACCGAAATATCTTCACGATCATACCCTTGGGCCTGTAATGACTCAACAGCCTTTATGGCTTCTTCTCCAGTTTCATATACACCAATTATACGTTTATCCATATCTATCATCCTCCTTAAAGAATGTAAATTGTCGCTCCCCCTTTACATACCCCAGGGGATGAAAAGGCTAAACGTTATTTAACAGGAAATTATTTTGAGTTAACCCTTACTTAGAAAGGGTATATATAATAATAATATGCAAATTTTTAGGGGGGTATCATTTTGCTCATCGAGTTACTTAAAGATTTAGTATCTATTGACAGTTCAACGAAAGAAGGAGCTAACCAAGCAGTTGATTACTGTGCGGACTGGCTTAAAAAACAAGGTATTACTGTGAATGTGATCGTAAATAACGGTTATAAAATGTTTGTTAGCGAGATTGGCAGCGGAGATAAAACGGTAATTTGGAATGGCCATGTCGATGTTGTCAGCGGAACGCCGGATCAATTTTTCCCTGAGGTTCATGAAGGAAACTTATATGGGCGCGGGACAGCCGATATGAAAGCGGGAGTTGCAGGGATGATGTGTGCATTTACCGAACTGAAAGATAAGGACTTAGGTTTGAAAATCCAGCTACAAATCGTATCGGATGAAGAGATTGGCGGATTGAACTGTTCCGGATATTTAGCGAAACATGGTTATAGAGGTGACTTTGTAATCTGTGCTGAACCTACGCAATTGGGAATCGGACTCCAGGCAAAGGGTGCCCTTCGTCTCGATATTGAAGTATCCGGCAAATCTGCACACGGAAGCCGTCCATGGGAAGGCGTGAATGCAATTGAAAAGGCCTATGATCTCTATCAAAAAATAAAGGAACTTCCTTTTACCAGGGATCACACCCCCCTTTACTCTTCCCCTTCACTTAACTTAGCAAAAATTAAAGGCGGGGATGTTTATAATAAGGTACCGGATGCCTGTTTGCTAAGCCTTGATATACGTTACCTTCCTACGCAAACAATGGAAGATATCATTGCTCAGATCGAAAGTGTGACAGGAAATAATGTCCACCTTAATATGTACAGTAAACCTGTAAAAACCGAAGAGTCAGACCCATTCATCGCTATGCTCCGCCCGATTATCGAAAGCAACACCAAGCAGGATGCTGTCATTTTTGGGCAGCACGGATCCGCAGATACCGTGTTTTTTGCGGCTTATGATATCCCAGCCATTGAATTCGGTCCGAAAGGTGAGAACTGGCATGGAGATAGGGAATGCGTCAACCTTGAATCAGTGGCAGTCTATCAAAAAATGCTAGTCGATTTCGCTTCTGAATTTGTTTTAAATTAATCCAAAGCATGAAAAAAACCGGCATCACATAGATGCGGGCTTTTTTCATGCTTCGAATATCCTTTCCTACTAAAATAAACCCCACTCAATTGTTCAATATTTCATTGTTTTTTTTACAAAATATACAGGACTTTAAAACCAGGGAACAGATCCCCATATTTCACCTCATTAAACAGGATATTCCATAAAACCAACGTTATTTACCAAAGATACGCTTATACTGACATAATAAATAATATATTTACATTCAATAGATAAGTCCTTTTGTCCTAGTTTATATTACATTTATTTATCAAAGGAAACCTTTTTGTAACACAATTACTATTCCAGCGAAACATTGTTGTCATAAAGACCTGTTATTCTAAGTCTACGATTTAAAACAAAGGAGACTATTCATTTTGAAAAAAATACTACTTCCACTATTCACTGCTTTCTTTTTGGTATTTAGTTTTTCCGGAGTTTCATCGGCTGCTACTACTACATACAAAGTTAAAAGCGGCGACACACTATGGGGTATCGCCAATAAACATAATATAACAGTCAATCAACTCAAAAGTTGGAACAACCTGAAAAAAGATAACATCCATCCAAAACAAGTTTTAAAGGTCAAGAAAACATCGACATCTGCTAAACCTAAAGCTAAAACATCATCATCCAAGAAATATAAAACGATCACCGTGAATGCAACAGCTTACACTGCGAACTGCAAAGGTTGCAGCGGTATTACAGCATCTGGTCTTAACTTAAAGAAAAACCCTAACGCAAAAGCCATCTCAGTTGACCCTAAGGTCATTCCACTAGGAACAAAAGTTCATGTAGAAGGATACGGGGATGCCATTGCAGCAGATAAAGGCGGCGCAATCAAAGGGAATAAAATTGACGTCTTCTACTCTTCTCACTCAAAAGCTATCAATTGGGGCAGAAAAACCGTTAAAGTAAAAATCTATAAATAATGATAAGCGCCAGCCTGAAACCTAATTCAGGCTGGTTTTTTGTTTTCCCCATTCTTACAAACACCTAAACAACCAGTTTCCCTTCAAACGGGAATATTTACTGAAATTTCAGTAAATGTTATGATTAGTACATCTTAATCAAAAGAGAGGTGTGCACATTGAATATTGTCATTATAGGGGCCGGGGCACTCGGCTCCTACTTTGGAGGCAGGCTGCAGCAGGCTGGGCAGCATGTTCAATATCTTGTCCGAAAAAACCGCGCCAAACAATTGAAAGAAAACGGCATCAGCATAACCAGCCCTCATGGAAACTACCAATTTAACGATCTTCATATCACAGAGGACGTAAATGATATTGTAAAGGTCGACCTTGTGATTCTCGCCGTAAAAGGCCAGCATCTGCAAGGCACCCTTCCAGATTTAAAGGTCCTTGTTGAAAAGGGCGCAAAGGTCCTCCCGCTTTTGAACGGATTGGAACATGTATCCATTTTGCAGGACGAACTGGGCGATGAAGCTGTCTTGGGAGGAAGTGCCTTCATCATCGCCACTCTTGATGAAAAAGGTCATGTCATTCACTCCAACGATAATCACGATTTGATCTATGGCCCGCTTCATCCGTCACAAGAAAAGATTTGCGATGAATTCGAGCAGGCAGCCGGATCAGCTATCATGAAGACTGGCAGAACGGAAAACATATTGATCAGGATGTGGATCAAATACATGTTCATCACCGCTTTCTCCGGTGTGACAACCGCCTCCAACCTCCCTATCGGCACGATACGGAGATTCCCTGAAACCAATGGATTGCTGGAAAAGGTCCTTGTTGAAATGAAGGAGCTCGCGAATGCCTATGGCGTCGGAATTACTATGGAGAATATTGCACAGGCGTTGGAAAACATGGCAGGCTTACCTGATGAATCCACCTCTTCCATGCACCAGGACCGCCGGAAGGGCCTAACCCTAGAAGTGGAACATTTACAGGGCGGTGCACTGCGCCTTGCCGACCAGGCCGGATTGAAACTTCCTGTGATCGGAACCCTTTACGCACTCATAAAACCATTCGAAAATTGATTTTTCCGAATACCGGCACCCCACCGGTATTTTTTTATTGCAGTTTATCAATCTATCATGAACCCTAATCCCATGACCAAAAAGAACAAAAAGAAAACAATATCACCAAAAGAATATTCTGATTCTTCCTTCTGTTACACTATAACCAAGTTAAGAAAGCGTTATCATATAACAAAGGAGAATGCACCTTGAAAATATTAAAAAATCTAACAGTTCAGGTCATCATCGGTATCATTCTGGGTATAACAGTCGGTTTCTTCTTCCCTGCTTTCGGTGAACAGCTGAAGATATTAGCTGATTTATTTATTAAAATGATTAAAATGGTCATTGCACCAATCATCTTCTTAACTGTCGTAATCGGAATTGGCGGTATGGGTGATATGAAAAAGGTTGGCCGCATCGGCGGAAAGGCACTGCTCTATTTTGAAATCGTTACCACTTTCGCGCTTGCCATCGGAATCATCGTAGTCAATCTGCTGGGACCTGGTAAAGGCTTTAACATCGATTCAGTCGAGGGCGGAGATGTATCACAATATACAACAGCCGCTTCCGAAACGGAACATGGCGCCCTTGCTTTCATTTCTAATATCATTCCTGATAATGCCGTTGCCGCACTTGCTGGCGGAGACTTACTCCCTATTCTATTCTTTGCCGTATTATTCGGATTATCAATGGCGGCAATGGGACCGAGAGTGCAGCCAGTCGTTTCTTTCTTTCAGCATATTGCCGATATTTTCTTCGGCATCGTCGGCATGATCATGAAAGTATCTCCATTGGCGGCTTTTGGAGCAATGGCTTATACAATCGGTAAGTTTGGCCTTGGTTCTCTAAGCTCTTTAGGACAATTAATGGGTAGTGTATATATCACAATGGCACTATTCATCATTATTATCCTTGGCTCGATTGCAAAAATCTACGGCTTTAATATTTTCAAGTTCATAGCCTATTTAAAAGAAGAAATCCTCTTAGTTTTAGGAACATCTTCGTCGGAATCCGCTCTACCAAGCGTGATGAAAAAACTCGAAAAATACGGTTGCTCAAAATCGGTAGTCGGTTTAGTTGTCCCAACGGGTTATTCTTTCAACCTTGATGGCACATCCATCTACTTATCCATGGCAGCGATTTTCATCGCCCAAGCCTATGGTGTCGATTTAAGCATCTGGCAGGAATTGACCCTTCTAGGAATCTTGATGTTAACATCCAAAGGAGCTGCCGGTGTAACGGGATCCGGTTTCATTACACTTGCTGCAACATTAGCTGCCTTCCCAATGATTCCAGTTGAAGGAATGGCATTACTGCTGGGAGTTGACCGCTTCATGTCTGAAGCACGCGCCATCACTAATCTAATCGGTAACAGTGTTGCTACAGTGGTCATTTCTAAATCGGAAGGTGAATTCAATTCTAATCAAGCCATCTCAGGTGATCTGGGTGAAGTGGCCGTCTCATCGGAAAAATAAGCGAATCTTGAATGAAGAGGTGTGCAACTTGCACCTCTTTTTTTTATGTCTTGCTCCCTTTCTATCAATGAATAGCCGATTTTCTATAAATAGCCAATCAAATAAATTTCAGAATCACTGAAAAGTGTTTATACTTTTATGTAAAGGTAAAAGTATATAGTTAAAAGTTTTAGTAGTTTGATGGATTTAACCAAATTAGGAGGTTTTATCATGAAGGATTACGGATTATTTATTAACGGTGAGTGGTCGGATTTTGGATTGGATAAAATTGAAGTGAGAAACCCGGCAACGGATGAAGTAGTTGCCACCGTTCCTAAAGGCGGTGCAACTGAAGCGGCGAAGGCTGCAGATGCCGCATGTGAAGCTTTTACGGGCTGGGCTGCACTCTCGGTCTACGAACGTGCTGAACTTATTTGGAAATGGCATCGATTGATAGATGATAATAAAGAAGAACTAGCCAAAATCATGACTGAAGAGCAAGGCAAGCCCCTTAAAGAGGCTCTTGGTGAAATGACATATGCAAATGGCTTTTTATCTTGGTTTGCCGAAGAAGGAAAACGGGTGTATGGCGAAACGATTCCTGCTTCCGTATCCAATAAGCGGCTTTTCGTGACAAAACAACCTGTCGGAGTTGTAGCTGTCATTACGCCTTGGAACTTTCCTGCAGCCATGATTACAAGAAAAGTTGCACCGGCGCTTGCAGTCGGCTGCACAGTCGTCATTAAACCGGCAAACCTGACTCCCATAACAGCTCTAAAAATGGCTGAATTGGCTGAAGAAGCTGGGATTCCAAAAGGAGTCATCAATGTCGTGACAGGAAAATCATCAGAAATCGGCGAAACTTGGCTTCAAGATACAAGGGTTCGTAAATTGACGTTCACCGGTTCTACAGAAGTCGGTAAAACCCTTATGAGAGGCTCAGCTGAAACGGTAAAGAAAATCTCGCTTGAACTTGGGGGTCACGCACCCGCAATCGTACTTGAGGATGCCGACCTTAATAAAGCGGTTGATGGCATCATCAGTTCGAAATTCCGTAATGCAGGACAAACATGCGTCTGTTCAAATCGCATTTATGTCCACGAAGCCATTCAAGAAGCCTTCATCAAAAAGCTCGTTGCCAAGGTCAAAGAACTAAAGGTAGGAAATGGACTGGAGGATGGCGTCGATATCGGTCCGCTTATCGATCAAAATGCAGTTGATAAGGTTCAAAAACAAATTGATGAAGCAATCAGCAGCGGTGCTAAGCTCGAAGCTGGCGGTAAATCAATAAGCGGCCTTTTTATTGAACCAACCGTACTATCCAACATTGATGACAGCATGCTCTGCATGAATGAAGAAACATTTGGTCCTTTAGCTCCTATCGCCTCCTTTAAGACTGATGAAGAGGCAATCAAAAGGGCAAATGACTCCATCTTCGGTTTGGCAGCTTACGTCTTCACTGAAAATATCACCAAGGGCATCAAATTCACCGAGGCACTTGAATTCGGTATTGTTGGCTTGAACGATGGACTTCCTTCCGTTCCGCAAGCTCCATTTGGCGGATTCAAACAAAGCGGGCTCGGCCGCGAAGGTGGACATCAAGGCATCGAAGAATTCCTGGAAGTAAAATATATTTCCTTAGGTTTGTAACCCATTTAGGCACTTTTGCTCCTTCACTAAGAAAACGGGCCCGACTTAATTGAGTCGGGCCCGTTTTTTCATTCCAATATATCTTCTTCAAGCTTTTCCTCTTTTCGGATCCTGATGAATTTTACGATATTCAATACAATCGTTTTAACAACGGAATAAGTCGGAACGGCCAAAATCATACCGATGATACCGGCAATGTTTCCGGCGACGAGCAAAAGGATGATGATGGTTAGCGGATGAGTGTTCAATTTCTTCCCGATGACTAACGGCGAAATGACATTACCATCCAGTTGCTGAATGACCGTTACAACAAGTATGACCAATAACGCTTCGGTCGGTGAATGAATCAACGCCACAATGACCGCAGGAGCCGCTCCGATAAACGGACCTACATATGGAATGATATTGGTTACCGCACCTATCAGCGCAAATAAGAACGCGTAAGGTAAACCAATGATTAAATATCCAATGAACGTTCCAATTCCGACAAACATGCAAACCAGCATCTGTCCTTGAATATAAGTGGCAAGCGTCCCTCCCGTTTCCTTAAGTACCGTTAAAGCTGGTTTTCTATAGCTAACCGGTACGAATTTCATAATGGCGGCCGGAAGCTTATCGCCATCTTTCAGCATATAAAATAGGATGAAAGGAACCGTCACGACCACTAACGTAATATTCGTCACTACACTGAAAACCGAAGACAAACTATTAGTTATATTACTCGGTAAATTCGTCAAATATTTTTGAAGCGAATCTCCTACTTCTTGCAAAGGAACATAATCTTGTTCCACCGTCCACAAAAACCATTTTGACTGAGCTGAGTCTTCAATGAACTTTCTTACTTGATTGAAATAATCCGGGAGGTTATTGACTAAATCCGTAACCTGTTTGGACAGTGACGGGCCGACCAGACCGACCAGCAAACTAATCAATCCCAGGAAAAATACATATAGCAATAATATCGATAATCCCCTAGGCACCCTTCTTTTAACCAGGAAATCAACAGTGGGGTTGAACAAAAAGTAGAGAAAACCTGAAATCAAGATTGGAAAGAACAATGTAGATGTAAAGATGACTATCGGTTCAAAAAGAAAAGAAATCTTAGTACCAACATAAAAAAGTAAAGACAATAGTAATAACTCTAACGTCCAAAAATGTAATTTTGTCTTGAACAAATTATCTCCTCCACAATAACCATTCTATTTAACTCCCTATTTCTAAGGAAACAACATCATAAATACGAAAAATCCTATGTATGATAATCTCTCATTGTTAGCAGTTTACCATATTTCCATAACTTGAATGAATAATTATATACAAAAATAAAAGAAAAAGCCTAAAGATACAGTTCCCTATCCTTTTGATGGTTAAGCTTCATTTTAAAATATTCTATTTCCAGTGGTGCCGAAAGGTTCATGTGTTTATTATCACAAATAAGGGATACGGACCCAAATAAAAAAACCCCGCTGTATTGGCGGGGTGGTTTTATGTTTTATTTTTGATCTTGTAGTACTGCTTCAAGCATCGTACCATTTTTAGCTAGGTTTGTATGCCATGAAAATGCTTTTTCAAGAATGTGCGGAGTTTGATGCCCGCCAGTTTGCGCAACAGCTTCAGTGAAGTATGCACGAAGCTGTGGACGGTAGTCAGGATGCGCACAATTTTCTATGATTAACTCTACGCGCTCTTTTGGTGCCAAACCACGTAAATCAGCGATTCCTTGCTCTGTCACTAATACATCCACATCATGTTCAGTATGATCCACATGTGAAACGAAAGGAACGATACTAGAAATTTTGCCGCCTTTCGCATATGATTTCGTTACGAAAATGCCTAGGCGTGAGTTACGGGCAAAATCTCCCGATCCACCGATTCCATTCATCATTCTTGTCCCAGAAACATGTGTCGAATTCACGTTACCATAGATATCACACTCTAACGCTGTATTGATTGAAATCAAGCCAAGGCGACGGATGATTTCAGGATGGTTAGATATTTCTTGTGGACGAAGAACTAGTTTATCACGGTATTTTTCAAGCTCACCGTAAACTTGTTTACCTTTTTCTTCAGCTAATGTAATCGAACACCCTGAAGCGAATTTAACTTTTCCAGCATCGATCAAATCAAATACCGCATCTTGCAGCACTTCTGAATATACTTCCAAATCTTTAAATTCAGAATCAAGGAAGCCAGCGAATACTGCATTTGCAACTGAACCTACTCCCGACTGAAGCGGAGCAAGGCTTTCAGTTAAACGGCCAGCCTTGATTTCTTCACGAAGGAAGTTAATAAGGTGGTTGGCGATTGTTGCAGTTTCTTCATCCGGCGGCACGATTGTAGAAGGTGCATCAAGATCTGTGGAAACGACGATTCCCATTACTTTTTCAGGATCAACGGCAATACCGATCGATCCAAGGCGATCACTTGCTTTAGTCATAGGAATCGGTTCGCGTTCTCCTTGATTTGCTGGTGTATATATATCATGCATCCCTTCCAATCCTTCTGGATGGGATACGTTCAATTCAATGATTACATGTTTAGCTTCTTGTACGAATATGGCTGAATTTCCTACAGAAGTTGTCGGGATGATTAATCCATCTTCCGTAATCGCCAATGCTTCGATGATTGCAAAATCTATAGGCCCGACAATGCCTTGACGAACTTGTTCAGCTGTATGAGATAAATGCTGATCTACATAAGTGACTTCATCAGCATTGATTTTATTGCGAATACCTTTATCCGCTTGGAACGGCAAACGTTTGTTTATGATACCTGCTTCTGCCATATGTTGGTCGACTTCCGGCCCTAATGAGGCACCTGTAAATACGTCAACTTTGAATTTTTCAGTTTTAGCTCTTTCAACTAGAGCCATCGGAATAACTTTAGCATCTCCAGCACGAGTAAA
The DNA here is from genome assembly GCF_043656335.1 of Peribacillus sp. NPDC056705. NCBI lineage: Bacteria > Bacillati > Bacillota > Bacilli > Caryophanales > Bacillaceae > Peribacillus > Peribacillus sp. NPDC056705. The sequence continues at coordinate 121,572 of NZ_JBHTYI010000006.1, forward strand.
ACCACTCATACCGAGTTTCATCCCATCTTTAATCCATGAAGCTGCCTCTTCCGCTGTAACTACTTTCCCCTTAAACTGTTCGTTGCGAATTTTTTTGAAAACGCTTTCGTTCATACAAAAGACCCCCATTTTTCGCTTTTCTTACACTTAATTTTATCAATCCTGTGTAATCATCACATTCGATTTCGAATGAAAAGCCTTAAATAGAGCATAAACCAGCATTTTTTTGACATAAAGGAGAATCACTAAAATCCCAAAGCCCTTCTAAATTGACTTGCATATGTTTGACTGACCTGGATTTTGGAATTGTCTTTCATTATCAGTAAAAATGTAGAATGAAAATCAGGAAGGATCTCTTGTATATAGTTGATATTGACGATGTACGAACGATGCACACGAATGAATAAATCACTAGGTAAAATGAATTCCAATTCACTTAAGTTCATTTTATGAAATCCACTCACACGTTCGGACTGAATCTTAGTTTTCCTATTTTGAGCTTCCAAATACATAATTTCATCATATGGAAGCGGTATCCAGCGGTCATCTGTTTTAATGGTCAAGAATGATGTCGGTAAAATTAATGGCTTTGACGGCAAAATGGCCGTTACCGCCCCTAAAGGATTGTCCTCGTCCATGATAGGAACACTCAGCCCATAGTATGGTACGCCAAATACATTACTTTCCACTTGCACCCCTATTTTTTTACGAACACTCAACGCTTTATATGTCGCCGTTTTTTCACTGATTAAATCACCCGGTTTTATTCTTAAGTCAACTTGTTTGCTCGGTTGATAATAAATGTATTTTTCAGAATCAGCCACAGAAATTGAAGCATCCTTCGGTACAAACTCCCTGATGATATTCAAAACGGATTCGACCGTAAATTGATCCATTTCCTTTCACCTCTTAAAAGAACATATTAATAATTTCCCTATTTATTAAACAGGGCATTCATGAAATAATTCATCGTTTTCTGGAAAACTTACATTTTTTTGAATTTGGTTTTCGTAAAATAAAGAAAAATGGAAGTAACTAAGCGAATAACGTCAAAAAAAGCAAAAAAATCGTATTTAAATTTATATCCTTATTCATTATAGTTGGAAAGCTCCCCGATTTCCATGGGGGATTCTAGAAAAAAGTTTCCTTTTACCTAACATTCAAATTCCAAAGCCGGGGTTGGGCAACAAACGCAAAAAGAAGCCGCTCTCCCCATCTTGGATAACGGCTGAAAGGTTATTTTTTTAAACGAGGATTTTGAAACGAGGATTTTATTCGAAGGGATAATATCTCTTCTAAGTTTTTCAATGGCAATTCTAATAAAAAGGATCGGTCATCAGGTTGATATACACCCTCTGAAATGAGCGTATTAACAATCTTCTGTTTTTTCGCATTAACAATTCGGACCAGTCTCCCCATTTTCAGCCCCCTTTCCTTAATCGACTGTATCCGGCATATTCGGCCAAATTAATCACAGCATCAGATGTCATTCTTTAACGCATCATGACCTTCTTTTCCGGTCCGGATATTCACGACATTCGCCAATTCATAAATGAAGATTTTACCGTCACCAGGCTTACCGGTACTCAAGAACTTCCTTGCTACATCCACAACATCCTGAACTGGCACCTCACACACTACAATTTCGATTTTCATTCTGTCATGCAATGACATTTCACGATTTCTGCCTCTATATGTTTCCACATAACTCTTCTGAAGACCCGTTCCTTTTACTTCCGAAACCGTCATTCCACTCACCCCAATTTTTGCAAGTTCCGCTTTGAATTGTTCAAACTTGATAGGGCGTGTAATTATTTCTATTTTCGTTAAAACCTCGGACATATGAGCCCCCCCTTTAAATTGATTCGTGATAAGCCTTTTCTCCATGAAGTGTAAGATCAAGCCCCATTGACTCATCTTCTTCACTGACACGCAACGGCACGAAAAGGTTAATGACTTTCGCAACGATATAAGTGACCACGGCAACGAAAATATATGTCGCGACGATCGCTACAAGCTGCTTCCACAACAAGTTGAAGTCGCCATAGAATAAACCATTTGCCCCGCTTTCGTTTACGGAAGTGGTCGCGAACAAACCTGTCGCGATGCCCCCCCATGTCCCACCGATCCCATGTAATCCGAAAGCATCAAGCGCATCGTCGTAACCCAGTCTATTCTTCAGGAAGAATACGCCCCAGAAACATACGGCACCGCCGAGGACACCGATGATGATGGAAGAGGCAGTGGTTACGAATCCACAAGCAGGTGTAATGGCTACCAAGCCTGAAATAGCTCCGGATACCGCACCCAGCAATGTTGCCTTTTTATTAGCCATATACTCAACGATCAGCCAGCCAATGATACCAGCCGCCGCTGCAACTGCTGTATTAACGAATACATTCATCGCCACTTCATTGATTGTCAATGTGCTTCCGACGTTGAAGCCGTACCACCCGAACCAAATTAATGAACCTCCGAGGAATGTTAAAGGAAGATTATGTGGTGCACTGTCACCCGACTCTTTTCTTTTACCTAACATGATCGCCAAAACCAGACCCGCAACCCCTGAAGAAATATGGACGACGTTTCCACCTGCAAAGTCAAGTGCACCCAATTCCGCTAACCAGCCGCCTCCCCATACCCAGTGTGCAACAGGAGCGTATACGAATAAAGACCAAAGGATCGTAAAAATCAGGAATGCTGAAAACTTCATCCGCTCGGCAATGCCACCTGCAATGATTGAAACTGTTAACACGGCAAAAGTCATTTGGAATAACATGAACAAACTATGAGGAATTGTTTCGCTGTATGGCCCAGGTGCAAAGCCTACATCTTTTAAACCAGCCCAGTCCAGACCGCCCAGAAATGCATTACCAGGTGAAAATGATAATGAATACCCAATCAGCACCCAAAGAATCGAAATGACAGCCAGTGGCATGTAACTATGCATTGCCGTATTCAGGACATTTTTACTCTTTACCATCCCTCCATAAAATAGGGCAATCCCTGGTGTCATTAGCCAAACCATCATCGTCGCCAAAAACATGAATACCGAATCCGCCATTTGCATACTGTTTTTTTCCCCCTTGTTTTTATATATGTTATGTTTATTAACACTAACATGTTATATTTTTTATCATATACTCAATTTTCTAAAAATTCAACTTAATTTTTATTTACCGTGAAAATATGTGAGGTTATATAACATCACTATTAAATAAGGATCAGGAAAGAATGGGTTTTTTCGTTTTGAAAATCCTTTTCACCAATTTCACAAATCCATTCCCATTACATTTCCCCCTCTACTTATTTCCCGTTCTAAAAAAATCCATTAAAAAAAGGGTCCTCCTATTGAGGGCCCTTCAAAAGATATTAAGTTAGCAGCAACGAGACACTTTCCCACCCTTTGCATTATAACGCTCATCCTGGGCTTCACAGAAAAATTCTTTCCTGGTTTTCACAGGATCTTCAGGATGATGCATTTTCATATGCGCCACATAAGTATCATAGCTCGGCACGCCGACCAGCAAACTGACGAATTGCTTTCTGTAGCTGAGAATTTTAATCAATCTTTTCAACATTGCCTTCCCTCCCTTATGATGTCCTTGATACATAAGGTGTTTCATGTAAATCTATTTTCTGGTTCTTCAAGACTTTTATCCATAACCTAATTGCGGAAATCAGGACCGTGATCACCACGATCATGAAGATGGCACATAGGGCAGCATCCACATAATCATTGACGATAACCCGTTTCATCTCGGTAAGGTTAGCTGCCGGAGCAAGAATTTCCCCATTATCATAGGCCGCTTTAAACTTATCCTTATGTGCCAAAAAGCCAATAGCCGGGTTTTCGTGGAACAGCTTCTGCCACCCAGCCGTCATGGTCACTATCAACAAGAATGTTGTAGGTACAAGGGTGACCCATGTGTACGCTTTTTTGCCCATTTTGAAAAGGACTGTCGTCCCAAGCAGCAACGCAATGGCGGAAAGCATTTGATTCGCAATTCCAAACAATGGCCAAAGGGTGTTGATTCCGCCAAGAGGATCAATGACCCCTTGATAAAGGAAGTACCCCCAGCCGATTACACAAATGGCAGTCGCAATAATATTGGGCAGCCATTTATTCGTTTCGGCAAAAGGTTTGTAAAAGGTCCCGATTATATCCTGTATCATAAAACGCCCTACCCTGGTTCCAGCATCAATGGTGGTCAATATGAACAATGCCTCGAACAAGATCGCGAAATGATACCAGAACGCCATCAAGGACGCTCCGCCAATCACCTGCGAAAAGATATGGGCCATGCCGATAGCAAAGGTTGGAGCTCCTCCAGTGCGGGATATAATGGTCTCTTCCCCAACATCGTCTGCAAGGCCGGTAATCATCTCAGGTGTCAAAATGAAACCCCAATCGGATATCGTAGCGGCCACTTGAGCTGGCTCCGTTCCCACAACGGCACCCGGGCTATTAATGGCAAAATAGATACCAGGAGTCAGTACACAAGCTGCTATCATCGCCATGATGGCTACAAAGGATTCAGTCAACATCGCCCCGTATCCGATTGGACGTGAATGGGATTCGCGTTCGATCATTTTAGGAGTTGTTCCTGAAGAAACGAGTGCATGGAAACCTGATACCGCCCCACAAGCGATCGTAATGAATAGGAACGGGAATAAGTTTCCGGAAAATACAGGTCCTGTTCCATCGATGAATTGAGTGACGGCAGGCATTTCAAGGCTCGGCATGACAATAAAGATTCCAAGTGCAAGTCCGATGATCGTACCGATTTTCAAGAATGTACTCAAGTAATCACGCGGTGCCAATAACATCCATACAGGCAAAACGGAGGCAACGAAGCCGTATACAATCAACATGATGGCAATCGTTTCCCCACTGAAAGTGAACATTGGCGCCAATGTTGCGCTCTCTGATACAAAGCGACCGAAATATAACGCGAGCATCAATAGTACGATTCCGATAATCGACCCTTCGCCAACCCGTCCAGGCCTTATATAGCGCATGTAAATGCCCATAAGCACAGCGATCGGTATGGTCGAGGCAATCGTGAACATCCCCCACGGACTCCCCACGAGCGCCTTTACGACAACCAGGGCAAGTACAGCTAATAAAATGATCATGATACCCAGAATACCGATCATCGCTATCAAGCCTGTAATCGGTCCAATTTCCTCCTTGATCATCTCTCCCAATGATTTGCCGTTACGGCGCATCGAACCGAAGAGAATGATGAAATCCTGTACGGCACCAGCCAATACAACACCGACTACGAGCCATAGTGTCCCAGGCAGATATCCCATCTGCGCTGCAAGGATGGGACCAACGAGAGGGCCTGCTCCGGCAATCGCTGCAAAATGGTGGCCAAACAACACCCATTTGTTTGTAGGAACATAATCTTTCCCATCATTATTCGCTTCCGATGGAGTCTGGCGATTGTCATCTAGTTCAAACACTTTCCGTGCAATGAATTTACTATAAAAGCGGTATGCAATTGAATAAACACAGAGTGCTGCAGTGACAATCCACATGGCATTGATGCTTTCGCCCCGGTTTAGCGCGACGAAACCAAAACTCACCGCACCCAACGCAGATATGATCCCCCAAAGAAAAACTGACTTAAGCGCTTTCATTTCTTTCCATCTCCTCTCTATTTTGAACTGGTGTGCAACTATAAAAAACTTCATTCATAAGGGGCTAGGGCTTTATTCCTCCTCTTACCCATTAAATTTAAAGAATTTTATATATATTCTGAATTATATGTTACCTTAAGGTTTTTTAGCAATAGCAAATTAGTCAATTTGTAAAGTATTTTCCATTATTTTGTCGATAATTCTCTCTGTCCCCACCAAGATGGAATGGGTGTTTTCACTCTTAATAAAACTGCATTTGGTGAAAACTCCGCGTTTTTCCCCAGGTTTAAGGTCCTAATAACGGGACCAACACAAAAAATGTGCGCCCTGACGGCACACATTCTATCTTCATCCAATCTGGTTTCCCCTTAATGAACTGCGAAACAGTTCGTAATAAAAACCCCTCTGCCGCAACAATTCTTCATGGGATCCCTTTTCAATGATCCTTCCTTCATCAAGTACAAGGATTTGGTCACTTTGCTGAATTGTATTCAATCTGTGGGCAATGACAAAACTTGTCCTTCCCTCCATCAAACGGTGTAAAGCCTCCTGGATTTTAAGCTCTGTAATCGTATCTATGCTACTTGTCGCTTCATCCAAAATCAAAAGAACGGGATCGGCTAGTATAGCCCTGGCAATCGATAATAGCTGGCGCTGTCCCTGGCTTATTCCATTGCCATCCTGATTCAGGATGGTATCATACCGATCCGGCAGTTTCATGATAAAGGAATGGGCATTGGCAAGCTTGGCTGCGTCCACCACTTCTTCATCTTCGGCATCCAGACGGCCGTAGCGGATATTTTCACGAATCGTACCTTGAAACAAAAATGAATCCTGTAAAACGAATCCCATATGCTTACGGAGACTGGACCTCGTCACCTGTTGGATATCCTGGCCATCAATCAATATCCGGCCGCTGTTCGGCTCATAAAAACGGGCTAGAAGATTAATGATCGTAGTCTTACCTGCCCCAGTGGGACCTACAAGCGCGATGGTCTCCCCTTTTTCCGCACGGAAATCAACATCATATATCGTTTGCTCCTCATCATTATACGAAAAGGAAACACCCTTAAATTCCACCTCACCACGGACATCACGAAGTTCAGAGGCCTGTTTCTCATCCACTTCCTCTTCTTTTTCATCAAGTATGGTGAAAACCCGCTCCGCACCAGCAACAGCCGAGAGTAGTGTATTGAATTGGTTAGCAAGGTCATTGAGGGGACGGGTGAATTGCCTTGAATACTCGGTGAAAATAACAATGACCCCGATGGAAACCGTCCCTATGCCACTCAGCGCCAAAAACCCCCCGACAGCAGCTATTACCGTGAAGCTTAAGTTGTTCAGCAAATTCATCAATTTCGGAATCAGCCCAGAGTATGATTGTGATAGGAAACCAGCTTTCTTTAAGTTTTCACTCCGGATGACAAAATCCCGGATCACTTTATCTTCCTGTGAAAAAGCCTTTACAATCCGTTGTCCGGAAATCGTTTCTTCTATAAACCCATTCAGTTCTCCAAGATTCTTCTGCTGTTCTTTAAACAGCTTTCCCGTCCGGTTAGTTATCCACCTCAGACCGAAGAACATAAGAGGAACGATTAATAATGTTAGAACAGTTAATAAAGGGCTCAAATACAGCATAACTCCGATTGTCCCGACCAGTGTCAGTACACTGGAAAAAATCTGGATGACAGAACTATTCAAAGTTGAACTGACATTTTCTATATCATTCGTGACCCTACTCATCAATTCCCCATGCTGACGCCGGTCAAAAAAGGGAATGGACAACTGGTGAAGCTTTTTGAACAATTGATTGCGCATCGCATAAACCGTATCCTGCGCGATTCCGATCATCCAATAATTCTGAAGCCACATGGATAGCGAATAGAATATATAGACCCCGAGAAGTCCGAAAAGAAGGCTGATCAGCCCCCCGCTATCTCTTGTGACAATATAATCATCAATGGCCATCCCAACAAGAAAAGGGCCAAGCAATCCCAAAACCGAGCTTATCAGCACCATGAAAAGGACACAAAATAGCAGGCTTTTATTTGTTGCTAAGTAGGGAATGATCCTTTTTATCGTATTCCAGGAGTTGACCGGTTTAGCCCTTGCCTTATCGGGAGATGTTCTTCGACTCAAGAGAAATCCCCTCCTCCCCAAACTGTGAGTGAACGATTTTTCGATAAAGATCGCTTGTTTTCATCAAATCCTGATGTTTCCCCAGCGCAAGCACTTGACCGCTTTCCAGCAACAATATTTTGTCCGCCTCCATGGCTGTACTGATTTTTTGTGTAATGATAAGCGTTGTGCATGTATATTCCTTTAAAGCAGCAAGCAATTTACTTTCCGTTTTTAAATCCAGCGCGCTCGTACTATCATCCAGAAGGAGAATCTTTGGTCTGCGCACCAATGCCCTTGCTATCGATAAGCGCTGTTTTTGCCCTCCGGACAGATTCACACCTTTTTGTCCTAACTGGGTTTCATATTGTTTCGGAAGTTTCTTTACGGTCTCATGTACCTGAGCATGCATGGCCGCTGTCACGATTTCCTCCATCGAGGCATCTTCTTTCCCCCAAGCGACATTATTTCTTATGGTTCCTGAAAAAAGCAGGGCCTCTTGCGGAACATAGCCGATTCTTTTCCGCAGCGAATTCAAGGGAATATCTTTTACATCCTGGTCATCAATTCGAATGGAGCCGCTTTCAACTTCGTATAATCTTGGAATCAGCTGAAACAGTGATGTTTTCCCAGATCCCGTCGCTCCTATGATGGCAAGCGATTCTCCTGGATCGATGGAGAAGCTCAAGTTTTTCAATATCGGGGTTTCGGTTCCAGGATAGCGGAAAGATACATCCAGAAACTTGATGCCTCCCCCATTGACGGCCTCACTCTTGCTTTCCGCCTTGCCTTCATCAATGTCTATCGGGGTTTCGAATATTTCCGTCACTCGTTCCGCTGAAGCCTTCGCACGGGAAATGACCATGATCAGCCATGAAAAAACGGAAAGGGATGCAGCAATCCTCGTGGCATAGTTAACGATCGCCACAACCTCCCCTATCTGTATATCTCCCGTTGTTATAAATTCGCTTCCAAGCCAGAGAATGATCAGAATCGCCACATTCATGACAAGCATCAACACAGGCATAGTCGTTTCAATTAAACGAAGGGAAGTCACAGTCTTTCTTTTCAACTCTTCATTCGCATCGTCAAATCGGCCGATCTCATGCTCCTTACGAAGAAAAGCTTTGATCAAGCGCATGCCTATCAGGTTTTCCCTCATGACGCCATTGACGTTATCGAGTTTATTCTGCACGAGCTTAAACAGCTTGGCCGCTCTTTTCATCACCCATCTAAGGAAGAAGACAAGAACCGGAATTGAAATGACCAAAACAAGGGATAGTTTCAAATCGACCGTAATTGCCATTATCGCCCCGCCGATTACGATCAATGGCGCCCTTGCCATGATGCGCAAGCCCATAAAAACCGTATTTTGAAGTTGGGTCACATCATTCGTCATCCTTGTTATCAACGAGGAAGTCGGGATATTATTCAAATTCGCAAAAGAAAACGCCTGTATTTTACCAAAAAGGCTTTTCCTTACATCATGTCCAAAGCTTTGACTTACATGTGATGCCGTAAAGGAATTAACGATCCCGCCAAGGAATGAAAAAACGGAAAGTCCAACCATGACACTTCCCCATTTAATCACCACCGATAAATCTTTCTGCAAAATGCCATCATCAATTATTTTTGCTATAAATAGAGGCTGTAACAGCTCTACCCCGAGCTCGACAATCATTAAGGATAAAGCAAGAATGATCAAAAGCCAGTATGGCTTAAGAAATGAGGACAAATTTTTCATCTATGACACCCTTCGATTCTTCATATGTAGATAGCATCTTTTCATCCTCTCATTATACATTTTTATACAGATTTTTTAAAAGAATTTAACTATTATAAAGGATTGGTAAATATGTTGAATTTTTTTTATAAATACCCTTGACAAATTATACGAAATAAGCGAAAATTCTAATTGATAATGATTTTCAATTTCATTATCGCTCTCTGAAATTTGATAAGCATTACGATATTCTCTTATCGTACCCTTTTGATATTGTACAAAGCTACAATGTCGCCCCGGCTTCTCTGTGCCTAGTAAAATTATATGCTCATTAGCGAATGCAAGTCACTAGAATATTGCCCCCTCTTTATTCAAGTAATTTATTCACGCTGGAAGCATATTAGGCAGCCGGGGATTATTTTTTTAAACTATTAAACTTACATATATGATTAAAGGAGCAGGATGATCATGAAACTAGAAGATATCATTAAAGAGCGGCGCAGCATCAAACGATTTAAGGACATTCCTGTTCCTATTGATACCATCCAATCATTATTGGGAACTGCGACATGGGCACCGAACCATAAAATGACCCAACCATGGCGCTTCGTCGTGGTGCATGGTGATAGCCGTTTAAAACTCGCGGAAGCAACCAGTGCATTCATGGCCAACAAAGAGAAGGACCCTGAAAAGAAAAAAGACGCCGGACAGCGAGGATATAATAAACTTATAGGTGTACCGATGTTTGTCGCGGTGATCATGGAAGAGAATCCGAATCCCATGACACGTGAAGAAGATTATGCGGCCACAAGTGCCTTGATCCAGAATTTCAGTCTGCTTGCCTGGGAACAAGGAATTGGGATGATATGGGAAACATACGGCATGATACACAGCATGGATTTTCGTGAAGCTTTAGGCGTGAAACCAGGAGAGAAGATCGTCGGCAGCCTTCACGTCGGCTATCCCGATATGATCCCCACTCCACGTCCAAGGAAAGAGATCGATCAAATACTGACCATCTTGGACTAATATAAAAGAAAAACCACCAATCCTCAATTGGAGGCTCAGACTGTAGACAAACTCTCGATGAAAATCGAGTTTGTCTACAGTTTTTTTATAGTTTTTACAATTTGACGGTTGTAACGTAGGGCTTTCGATTTCCGCGGGCATTCATTCCGGGAGTCCCCTCGGCTTACGCCTGCGGTGTCTTCCCTAGCAACCTTACACTCCAATCCACTTTGTTTTAATATAAAGATAGAACTCAATCCTACATTCTTTTTTATTATATAGAAGTATTAAACTTGAGGTGATAAGGATGCTTTCTAAACATGATGCTATTCAGCAAGAACAACTCGAATTAATTATTTTAAATCAATTCGTGCCAGTGAATCATTTTGCCCGTTAACTTGATGCTGCCATCGACATCTCTTTCATTTATGATTTGGTGAAAGTGATGTATTCAGAGGTTGGACGCCCCCTTTTTATCCGTTTCAAGAGCATCAACTCCGTTCTCCTCCAATTGCTTTAGCCACTTGACAAATGGGCATTAAATTAAGACAGACAGCCTGATCCATACAGCGTGTCTGTTAGCTTGGAATGATTACCCCCAAACAGTCATTGTCACTATCATAAAGAACCCGATGAAAAATCCAGCGTTTTGTATAATGACTAAAAGATTAATCACAAAAACCCCCTTCTAAAAGGAGGTCTTTGAACTATTATTCTCAAAAGAACTCGTGATATAATGCCTGAATTGCCGTCTCTTCGTTATGCCCTTTCACACCGAACATCATGCTTACCTCCGAAGAGCCTTGATTGATCATCTCAATATTCACCTTTGCTTCGGCCAAGGCTTTTGACGCTCTTGCCGTTGTACCGACATTATGGCGCATTCCTTCCCCTACAACCATGATCAAGGCAAGATCATGCTCCACATTCACTTCATCAGCATGAAGCTCTTTCTTGATTCGTGAAATGATTTTCTTCTCGGCTTCACCCTTCATCTGGTCCTGCCTTAGAATAAGCGTCACATCATCGATGCCCGATGGAATATGTTCATATGAAACTCCATAATCTTCGAGGATGTGCAGCAGTTTCCGGCCAAAACCAACTTCCCTGTTCATCAAATATTTGCTAATGTAAATGCTGCAAAATCCTTTATCACTTGCAATGCCAATAACCGGCCCATTCGTATTATCCCGTGTACTTACAATGCGGGTCCCTTGTGCCGCCGGATTGTTCGTATTCTGGATATGGACAGGTATTCCCGCTCGGAATGCTGGAATCAGCGCCTCATCATGAAATACCGAGAAACCTGCATAAGAAAGTTCACGCATTTCACGATAAGTTAATTCCCGGATTCCCTTTGGATTGGAAACCACATTTGGATTCACCGCATAAACGGCATCCACGTCCGTAAAGTTCTCATACAAATCAGCTTTGACCCCATTCGCAAGAATCGAACCCGTAATATCAGAACCGCTTCTTGAGAAGGTTAAAACATCACCATCTAACGTATAACCGAAGAACCCTGGGAATACTACGATTCCAGGCTCATCACGCAGAGCATATAACCGATCATAAGATTCTGGAAGCACCTTGGTAAATCCACCTTCATCCGTTACGATCAAGCCAGCCTTCTTCGGATTTATATACTGCGCCTCTACTCCAAGGCTTTGGAAATAACCTGCGACCAGCTTTGCATTATTATCCTCGCCACTGGCCTTCAAAGTATCCAAATAGCGCTTCGGGTTAGTTTGGTCTGCATGCAACAGCGCCATTAAATTTTCGCGGATCCCAGTGACGACACTCTCTGATATATCCAGTTCTTCAGCAATGCTCGCATAGCGGGATACGACATCTTTTATCAAATGCTCTCCGTTATCCCCGCGCAGTTGCTGTTCAGCAGCTTCAATCAATAAATCCGTCACCTTTATATCATCGGAATTGCGTTTCCCTGGAGCCGAAACGACTACAATCTTCCTCTTTGGATCAGAAACAACAATTTCGAATACCTTTCTCAACTGTTCACCTGACGCAAGTGAACTTCCACCAAACTTTGCAACTTTCATCTCGACAACCCCTATTTTCGTAAATATTCTGTCAAAATTAACTCTCCCTATTATTACGCTTTTTCTCGAAACAATCAAGTGTAAATTCCGTTACAGGAGGACAATTGTGTTTTTAAAAAGGACAAAACAACAAGACCACTAATCGATAATAGCTAAAAAACTAAAAAAGACAACGGGCATTTGCCCATTGTCTCTCCTATTCTTTAGCGATTATCCACGGTTTCAGGATATAAGTCATGGTTCATCAAGCGGTAATCCGCCATTTCCTCATATTTCGTACCTGGTTTCCCATAATTCGTGTAAGGGTCGATGGAAATTCCGCCCCTAGGTGTAAACTTGCCCCAGACTTCAATATATTTAGGATCCATCAATTCGATTAAATCATTCATGATGATGTTCATGCAGTCTTCATGGAAATCACCGTGATTGCGGAAGCTGAATAAATAAAGTTTCAATGATTTGCTTTCCACCATTTTCACACTTGGAATATAGCTGATGTAAATGGTCGCAAAGTCCGGCTGGCCCGTTATCGGACATAAGCTAGTGAATTCCGGGCAATTGAATTTGACGAAATAATCCCGGTTCGGATGTTTGTTATCGAATGACTCAAGGATTTCAGGCGCATAGTCGAATGTATATTTTGTTCCTTGATTCCCAAGCAGTGTGATATCTTTTTTTAACTCTTCTTCTTTTCTTCCAGACATTAAAAGTCCTCCTAATCCCACGTTTCAGGGAGATTCATAAAATGGGCCTCTATATAACAAAAACCATATCTCCTCAAAGATATGGTTGATTCGCGAAAAATATCAAAGCCATAGTTTTTTTAAGAGGGTGATGCTATGAACCTCTCCCGTTTATCGGGAAATATTTTAAAATTGTCATAGTAAATATAGAAAAAAATATCTAATCTGTCAATCATACTTTTAAAATTTGGTTTGATTCCAGCATGCATTCAGCTTAAAATGTAGAAGAAGTTTATCCTACATGAAGGAAGAGATTACGTCAATGTGGATTTTTGCAGCCCTCATCACGAGTTTATGTTTTGGAATCAATAACAGCATTTTTAAATGGAGTAGCGGAAAGGGTTACTCAAAAGTACATATCCAATTTTTCTTTTATTTTTCAGCTTTTATTTTGGCCATATCTTATGGAGTATCTGTGGATGGTTTACAGTTTAACTGGCTGTCCATCATGCTTGGTGGAGCCATTGGGGTACTGAACGCTAATGGTAATATCCAGATGGCAAGCGCCTTTGAAAAAGGACCGGCAAGCTTGACATCTCCTTTAATCGCAGCGAATGCAATATTCCCCATTCTCTGTGCTGCTTTAATTTTTCACGAACATATTTCTACTTTGCAGTGGACTGGAATCGTCTGCATGTTTCTCGCTACATTAGTCATTCAGTATACACCTAATGCTAAAGGCAACCATCAATATGTCCCTTGGATGATGCACACATTATTATCCATTTTATCTTTTGGTGTGCTAGGCATTCTTATGACGACATCAACACGTCTTCATTTAAATTCCCTTGATATCCTGGTATCAATGTATGGAGGCGGAACTCTTTATCTTCTTTCGGCTCTGGCCTTTAAAAAGGAAAAAATCAAGCTAAAGGAAGTCAAAATCGGTTCCTTGGTGGGCCTTTTAAGCACTATAGGCTATGGATGTTATTTCTTTGCGTTGAACACTGGCATCGCAAGCATCATCTTCCCTGTCGTCAGCCTGAACTGTTTAGTTGTCGTATTCGCAGGATGTTATTTATTCAAGGAAAAACTAAAAAACTATCAAGTTGCCGGCGTACTTGCAGCATTAATCGGCATTATCTTGACTAAAATATGAATATAGTTCATTTACAAAAACGACCTGACAGCCATGAGTACAAGCCAGGCCGTTTTTTATTGTGCCGGGAAATAGGGTGGTCAAAAAAAAGTGTTGACACACCCTTAAAAATATCAGATAATTTTGAATATTAATTCTTTATGTTTTACTACTTTTGAAATGTTTGAAAAATCCTCTGTCACGGGTATTAAAGAAATAGGTACAACCACCCCATTTAATTCTGAATTAGGAAAGGAAAGATGCATAATGGTAAAAGTTACGGTAACGGTTGATTTTCAAGGAAAATCTTATCAAACTAACGTCCTTACTAAACCGGATACGGATCATGAAGTAATTTTACAACAAGCGCTTCATCAAGTTGAAAAACAATGGAAAGCATAAAAAGGCAGGCATCGCAATAGATACCTGCTTTTTTATTACAATATAAATAATTTCATATGCACGATGAAAGAACCTCTTACAGTAATCCCCTCTCTTTTAATTGCATTTTCCAAAAAAACTAAAATTATGACGTCAGTTTGTGTACTAGATTTTTAATAAAATTCATTAAAAACCGGTCTCAGTTTATAGACAAAAGAGTTCTATATAAAGCTAATTGGAACGCAGGGTTACGAGACTCCTGCGGGGAAAGCGAGTGCCTGGAGCGGAAATTAACGGTTAAATTGTCTACAGTCTAAGACGGTCCTTAACGAGACCGTCATTTTTTTATTAAACTAATTTACTTATTAATGGCACGGAATGCTCTTGGAGGCTATCTGAAAGAAGACTATAAGAAATGACTTTCTTCTTGTACTGTTTGACTACATCGACGTGGTCATTGTAAATGTATACAAATAACCTAACATCCTTTTTGCTTCCTTTAGTATCAATGACCAATGGAATCCCACTGTTCTCTGGGTGTAAAAACAATTGCTCGTTCCCTGGGAATATATGATTTTTTTTCAAAAATCTAGCGTTATTAAAATAACTAATGACTTGAATTTTTTTCTACACCTTCCAAACGTTTTCCGTCAAAGGTTACAATCGCATTCTCGTCACTAATTTCTGAGTGTATTTTAAATTTGCTGATAATCCAATTAACTGCATCGGTTGGAAGGCAGGAAACCAATATTTTTAACAAACTTAAGATAATGGTCAAAATCAGACCCGCAATGTCAATTTCATCATCTCCGCTGCGTTTATAAATGCGTATATCGCTTATTATATCAAAAGGTCCGACAGCTTTTCTTAGAAAATCTGTACGTTCTATTAACGTTACTTCTGTAAAACAATTTTTATTTGAACGCACGGCCAAACTTCGATAGGGACAATTATCCGTTTATACATATAATGTTCCGAAATGGTTATACTAAACAAAATGGGTTCATCAACATCTTAAAAGTATGAAGTGGATAAAGCCGTATATGAAATTCTACTTACTACTTTTAAATACAAAAAAACCGGGCGTCATCAAGACGCCCAGTTTTTCCGGAATGGATTATTGATATCCCCAAACCATTGTTAGCAATGTACCGAAAATTGTAACCAATGCAACGAACAATCCGTAATAAACGTTTGTGTAAATCGATGCTTTATCTTCAGACTCTCCTGCATGCATGAACATAACAAATTGAAGTGCAGCTTGCATGAAAGCTGTAACAAGTAGGATGATCACAGCCATTTTAAGTGAGAGATCAAACACAATAACTGATAGTGCGACCAAAGTCAGGACTAGCGAAAAGGCAAATCCCATAACTTGGCCCCGTGGGAATAATTCTTTCATATTACATCATTCCTTTCAGATAGACGAAACTGAAGATGAAAATCCAGACAACGTCCAAGAAATGCCAGTAAAGTGAAAAGATGAAAGCCTTGTTTGTTGTCTGTGGAGTCATACCGCGCTTTTTAATCTGCATGACGATGAAGGTTCCCCAGAATAAACCAAGTGTAACGTGAGCTCCATGCGTACCTAGTAATGTGAACAAACTAGATAAGAAAGCACTTGTTTGAATCGTTGCTCCTTCATGTACATACTCCACGAATTCATAAATTTCGACTCCTAAGAAGCCTAAACCAAGAATAAGGGTGATAATGAAGAAACCAATCGTTGCTTTCTGCCTGCCAAGTCTCATTGCATTGATTCCAAGACCTATCGTAAAACTACTAGTTAATAGAAAGATTGTTTGAAACATTAATGTAGGGACTTTAAAAAGATGTTCCCCTGTTGGACCATTTCCAGTACCATCAACTAAGACAAAATAAGTGGCGAACAGTGTAGCGAAAAGAGCTATTTCTGCCCCCAGGAAAACCCAGAATCCAAAAATCTTTAAGCGATTTTCTTCCGTGCTATATTCTAGTGGCAGCGAGTTATCTATTTTCATTACTTAGCACCTCGCAATTTATTTTCAGTTTCTTCGATCTCTTCAACAGAGATATAACGTCCGTGATCTTTTTCGAATGAACGGTGAATCATACAAGCAAAGATACCGATCGTTGCAATGATTGCAATGATCCACATGCTGAATACCAATGCAAAGCCCCAAACGAAGAAGATACAGCTCATGATAAACGGCACGCCACTGTTATTTGGCATATGAATCTTTTCTACTTTACCGCTAAATAATTTGAAGCCTTTTTTCTTTGAATCCCAGAATGCTTCTGTAGAATCAACTGTTGGTACAATTGCAAAGTTATATTCAGGGATTGGTGTATGTGTAGCCCACTCTAGAGAACGTGCATCCCATGGATCGTTCGAGATATTTCTTGATGCATAACGAGTACTCCAATAGATATTGTACACAATAAGTGCAAATCCTATTGCTAAACCAATCGCTCCAACGAAAGAGAGCATATTCAATGGACCATACCCTGTTGATTCAGAGTACGTATACATACGACGTGCCTGCCCATCTAAACCAGTGATGAACATCGGGAAGAATGTTACATTAAAGCCGATTGTAATGAACCAGAACGACCATTTTCCAATTTTTTCGCTCAACATGAAACCGAACATTTTTGGCCACCAGTACGTAAAACCGGCAAGTACGGCAAATACAGTACCAGGGATTAAAACGTAGTGGAAGTGAGCTACTAAGAACATTGTATTATGGTATTGGTAGTCAGCACTTGCCATGGCAAGCATTACCCCTGTTACCCCACCGAGCGTGAAAATCGGAATGAAGGCTAAAGAGTATAGCATTGGAACGGTAAATACGATTTTACCTTTCCAAAGTGTGAACAACCAGTTGAAGATCTTAACACCAGTCGGGACGGCAATTGCCATCGTGGTAACCGAGAAGATACCATTAACCATTGCACCGTGACCCATTGTATAGAAATGGTGAGCCCATACAACGAAAGATAGAGTGGAAATAGCTACCATGGAGATAACCATCGAATTATACCCGTACAGGTTACGACGTGCAAATGTCGAAATGATTTCACTGTAAATACCGAAAGCTGGAAGAATTACTATATAAACTTCAGGATGTCCCCAAACCCAGAACAAGTTCGCCCAAAGCATATCGCTACCGCCATTGGCCATCGTAAAGAATTGAGTTCCGAATAGACGATCCATTGTCATCAACGCAAGTGCCACTGTCAATACAGGGAAAGCGAAAACGATGATGAAGTTTGTGATCAAGATAGACCATGTGAACATTGGCATTTTCATTAAGTTCATACCAGGTGCTCTCATTTTCAAGATGGTTACGATAAAGTTGATACCAGTCATTAATGTACCAATACCAGCAATTTGAATTGCAATCGCGTAATAGTTCGAACCGACTGATTCACTGAAATCGTTACTTGCCAGCGGGAAGTAAGATGTCCAGCCTGCATCAGGAGAACCACCGACTACGAAAGAGATGTTAAATAGCATTGCCCCCATGAAGAATAACCAGAAGCTTACTGCGTTCAGACGTGGGAATGCTACGTCACGCGCTCCAATTTGTAATGGTGTAACAATGTTCATTAACCCAATGATAAATGGCATAGCCATGAACAGGATCATGACGACCCCGTGTGTTGTAAATACCTCATTATAATGCTGTCCATCCAAAAGACCGTTATCTGGAATAGCCGTTTGAGCACGCATCATAAGAGCATCGACGCCACCACGGAAAAGCATAAGCAGTGCTGACAAGATGTACATGATACCAATACGTTTATGGTCAACCGTTGTTAACCACTCACGCCATAAGTAACCCCATTTTTTAAAATAGGTAATTCCGGCGACAACCGCAATCATGGTTAAACCAATGGCAACCATGGATGCATAAATCGCAGGACTTGGATGAGGTACGGCAAATCGATCAAAGTAATCCATACTTTTGTGACTCCTTTCAGGAAAATATTCCTTATCTTGTAAACCTAGTTGTTTTATCGAACGAAATTAATTCTTAGTGATCATGATTCATGTTGCTGTGTTCTGAATGTTCCTCGTGTGAATCCTTGGAATCATTTTCTTCAGTATCAGAAGATCCGTGGTCATGACCAGCATTTTCCCCTTCAGGAGCTGGTGAAAACTCTAAGTGAGTTCCAGTGTAAGTGGATTGTCCCACATGACCAGGTTTTAATAATTCATTGAATTTTTCCTCAGTAATCGGTTTAGCAGTAGCTTTAATTTCATCTACCCACTTATCATAATCTTTTGCTGACAATGCATTTACGTTGAACGTTTGCTGAGCAAAACCTGAACCACTGAAGTTTGAATTTCGACCCATATACTCACCTGGTACATCAGCTGCTAAGTGCAACGTATTAACCATGTCCGACATCGCGTATTTTTGTCCTCCAAGTTGTGGAATCCAGAAACTTGAGATTGGACCGAATGAGTAAAGTTTAAATTCAATTGGTCGGTTAGTCGGTATAAACAGATAGTTGACCGTTTCGATATCTTCTTCCGGATAACTAAAATGCCATTTCCAGTTGGAAGATGAAGCGTAAATAACTAAAGGTTCTTGATCTCCGTACCCTTTAGGTGTTGCCTCAACTTCATTTGTTGTTTTAACAGTAACAACGGATAGGAAAGCGACGATCAAAATTGGGATCGCAACCCAAATTATTTCAAGAACCTTACTTCCTTCAATATGAGGTGGTTCATAATCATCACGCTGTTTGGAAGCACGATACTTCATTATCATGAAGATATAAAGTACCATAACGACAAGGACGACAAAGGCCATTGTCCATATCGAAATCATAATAACATCTGCTTGTGTTGCAGCTACTGGCCCTTTAGGGTCCAAGACCATTAATGGGTTATCGCAACCGGTTAGCACAGTGGCAATTGTAAAAAGTATAGTTAATAGAGCCCATTTTATTTTCATAGTACTACCCCTTTCTTACATAATAAAATTCCAATTGGTAATTATTCGGACAAAGTGTTACCATGTTCACAAACCCCGACATACCAATATTAATCCCAAGTGTAAAAAAAGACAATACAAAGTGACATCTGTCACATAAAGTTCAATAAAGAGCAGTAAGAAGATGGTAAATGAACAGAAATGTTCGAAAATCTTCAGCAAATGAAATATAATAAATGTTTAATAAATTACCTTTGGAAAATTCACTTATCAGTACAGGATTGCAGATAATACCGGTCACTTTCCGTTTAATATTACTCTAGTATAATGAAATAAAATCTTCACATTATATTCACCGCGTATATTGCCTCAAAACTTCTAAAGATTATGAATTATATTACCTATCCTGTTAATTAGTTATCTTTCGTTGAAAAACATGATTTATAGCGGATTTTTTTCACTCGGCCATAGAACCTGGTAAATGGTAGCCGCCTTGTACACGATGTTTTTTCCATGCTTCAATACCTTTATGATCCAACACTGGTCAATGTTATATATATATAAGGAAACAACGAGTGTGAAATGTAATTGTGTTTTTTATCCTCGCAATACTTTTTGCCCTTTCAGTATTCCTAAACAGGCGTTTAGTATTAGTCGTGGGTGAAGTAATTCAGTGGTCAGTCAAACTTGTTACAACTAGTCAAGTTGTTTATCAATCAATATCAGCGGACTGGACAAAAACCATTTTACAAAAGAGTACATTTGGTGGTTCAATCAACTCCGGATTTTGGAAACTCACTATTCAAAAATCAACGACATCCCTTTTGTATCTTCAGGGAAAAACACATAAAAAAACCACAAAAAAAGGACTTTTTAAAAGTGTCCTTTTCTCGTGGATATAGTTCAAAATGCAAAGTGAAAACTTCCTGGCGTTCAGGCAGTTTGGTTTGAATACCCAAGCACATCGTTAGTATTTCAAATACAAAGGATTACTTGAAATATTTTTTTGTACATGACGAGTCCAGTATATTGTATTGTATTAAAAAGCCAACTGGTAATCAATTCAAGCTCTCTGTAAAATGAAAGCGCATTCAATCATTCGGATCATGTTGACTCAAATTCTTTAGAAAGAAGAACAACTGGTTATGTTCAACCATGTTAGTAAATCTGATGATAGAATGCAAGTTCATTATGCTATATTCCTCGTTTTAGTTACTGAATTCTGTACTTCTTTTTGTTTGAGTGTTAGCCTTTGTTTTCATTTTTATGATTTTAGTCGTTTCCGGTACAATTCTTTTACCTTTATGTGTTTTCATTACCATTTCTTCTGTCAGGACAAAAAATATACCAACTAGAAAAATTGCAGCTGCGCTTAGTGTGATGGCGATTCCAACGGCGGTAAATATATAATCCTTATTGTAATCGCTTACAAAGAAACTTAAAGCAAAAATAATAATTCCGATTACACAACCTGTGCCCGATACCCATTTCACTGCATCTAACATCTTCTGATTAGCTTCCATAATTTCATCCCCTTTCTTTCTATTTTATGACATTTCACAAATTTGTCAAATCTTTTCTATTTTTTAACATATACACAATGAAAACCTTGACAAATAGAACGCGCCACTATTAGCTTTTAGGTATTCAAGACTATAGGGAAAATCTGTAAAACAGTGCGAATACACTATCTATTTTTCCTATATTAACCTTTTGTATACTATTAAATAGGGGTTTGGACAATTTGAACGTTGTCTTCCACTCCATGCACTCGCTTTCCCCTCAAGAGTCTCGGGACCGTCCGTTCCAATCAACTTTGTTTTGACTTTCAGATAAAAACTTTTAGCCTCAATCTTTATTGTTACAAGTCTGGTATATGTTGGATTACATTAAGGGACTTAAAAAATTGTCGATGCAGGAGATGCTTACTTTCGCTGCTTTTATTTTAAAGAAGATGGCCAAATGGGCATGGTAAGT
This sequence comes from Peribacillus sp. NPDC056705, assembly GCF_043656335.1. Taxonomy (NCBI): domain Bacteria; kingdom Bacillati; phylum Bacillota; class Bacilli; order Caryophanales; family Bacillaceae; genus Peribacillus; species Peribacillus sp. NPDC056705. The sequence continues at coordinate 143,240 of NZ_JBHTYI010000006.1, forward strand.
TTCAAAAATCGTCTAAAATTCAAAGGGAAAATGGGGTTCGGATTTTTTATTTCCGAACCCCTTTTGTCTACAAACTTAGGCCCCTGATGAAAATCAGGGGCCCTACCTCTTTCTATCGTTTTTGCAAGGTTAACGTTACCGTTTTCTCTTCAGTACCCCGATATACTTTAACCTTTACTTTATCGCCGATTTTCTTATCCGTATATAAGTACTTCCTTAATGCAGCGGCAGTATTTATTTTCGTTCCATCAATCTCAACGATGATATCCTGTTGCTTAAGCCCCCCATTCGCCGCAGCCGATCCTGCTTCTATACTCGTCACCATTACACCGGACTTTACGGCTTCAGGAACATTTTGAATGTAATATTGCGGCAGTTCTTCCATACTGGCCAAGCTGACTCCTAAATATGGGCGCGTGATTTTCCCATTTTCAATCAGCTCCGTAACAATCGGAATCACATCATTACTCGGTATGGCGAACCCTAAGCCTTCTACACCGTTTTCGGAAATCTTCAAGCTGTTTATGCCGATCACTTCCCCAGCAGTGTTGATCAATGCACCGCCGCTATTGCCGGGGTTGATCGCTGCATCTGTTTGAAGGACATCGAGTTCCCACTCCCCGTCCGAGGTATCGACTGAAATGGAGCGTCCGGTCGCACTGACGATCCCTTGTGTAACCGATCGTGAAAAATCAAGTCCAAGTGGGTTGCCAATTGCCAATACTTCTTCACCTGGACGCATGCTATCAGAATTACCGAATTTAATTCCCTCCGGTGCTTTCGAGGCATCAATTGTCAAAACCGCTAAATCCGTCAAAGCATCCGCGCCGACAACTGCTGCCGTTGCCTTTTGTCCATCATACAATGAAATTTCGACTTCCTTAGCTCCTTCAATAACATGATTGTTCGTGATGATATAAGCTTTCCCATCAGCTTTTTTATAAATGACCCCTGAGCCTGTGCCGCTCTCAACCGTTTCTCTCCCCGTGCTTTGCTGCTGGTACGGGTTCTGGTTTTGCATCTCCTGTAAATTCACGACCCCTACAATCGATTTGGATGCTGATTCGACCATATCTGCCCTATCATTTGAATCCGTACTTGTCGATAACTTTTCCGCCGTGACACTTTTATCCTTTTCAACACTTTCCGTTTGCTGTACACCTGCCGTTTCGGTTGACTCATTCACCGGACTTTTCCCTTGATCTATAAAATCCCCGCCAAATAGAAATACAGACGATGTAACCATAGAAGCAACCGTTCCGGAAACAAGACTGGTTACCCAAAGAGATTTACCCTTTTTCCGTTCTGCCTTGACTCTGACTTGCTCATCACCATTATAATTCTCCATCTTTATCCCTCCTAGATTGTCCTTTACTTGGCTCCATCATAAACAGTAAATATTAAAAAATTCTTAAGAAAATAAAGAATGAGGCAAACTTTTTACAAAAATCATTAAATTTTATCGAATCCTGTACTTTGTCGCGCCACAAAATAAAAAAGGCCTCAACAAGGGCCTTCAATCCGACCATTCAGTTTTCCTTACATGACTTCATACACTTCTTTCGTCTTCTTATTCACGCCATACCAGCCCCAAGTGGTTTTGTGGCCACTTTTCTGACTAGGTTCATCCACCTCGAATACATGAAAAATGTAATCACCCTTTTCGGAATCGTGATCATATTCGATATGTAAATCAGGGAAATTTTCCATGTCCACATAACCCTTCACAAGCTTTTCCGCCTGAGATTTACTTAATGTACTGACTGAACCCTTGATTCCTTCACCTTTCGTTTCCGTTACCGCCTTATCTTCTACTTTGGATCCGTCCTCGGTTGCTTCCCCTACCGGTTCGTCATTCCCCTCTACAGTTTCGATTGTGGCCGAGTCTGATAACGGGTGCATTTCCACCGCTTTTGAAACCATTTGTTTACCTTCCCGGTATTTTGCTTTATATGCGGTTGCTTTTTCAAAATCGCTTTTGGCCGAACCAAAATCCTGTTCGTCGTAATTCTTCATCCCACTTGCCAGAAAACCTGAAAGATCCATTAACTCCCTTGCTTCCGGTGTTTTCGCCTCTTTATAAGCTAATTCAAATGCCTCATGGGCTTCTAAATAATTTTCCTCATTCAACTGACCTTTACCTAAATCCATATTGGAATCATAATTCCTTGTTACGCAGCCTGAAGCAATCAACACAAAAAAAATAACCATGATTGATCTCTTCACTATGTCACTCCTCACTTTTACATAATTTTCTTTAAACCCATCTTATACCATTTGATAAGATAACTGATACCTCTATTTCCTATCTTTTTCATTAAGGGAATGTTTACGTCCATGATTAACTTTTTACAAATAGTGGTACAGAATAGATAAACCCTTGAAAGGATGATGTGCAGAATGATGCAGGAAAAACAGACATACCATGTTGATTTGGTCAGCGGCGACGTACTCGGACAAAAACTTGAAGAGAATCCGAGCTTCACTATACACGCCACTGATGAGGAACTTGCAGAATTGAAACAATGCCTGGAGGAACACCGGACAGATGACCTGGAGGCATACGCCCGTTCACATGTGCCCTACCTTCTCTATCATCATGACCGGGCAAATGATAAATACGATGCAGCCATGAAAAGACTTTATGCCCTTATTTATAAATTAGGGGATGAAACGGCACGAAACCATATTGAAGAAATCGGCATATTGAAAGATAACAAATACGAGGGAAAAGAAGAAGTGCAAAAGTTCAAATAATAAATAGGAACAGAACCAATTCAAAGGTTCTGTTCTTTTATGATCAAGTTCAATCAAAAACTATTCCCTTCCCCTAATATAAAGGGGAAATATCACGTTTAACAACTGGCAGTTATCAAAGGCTAGTAAGGGCTGATTAATATCGTTACTCACTATTGTTAGAACTTTATCTTTTCATTATGGAGTTGACCTGCACATGCATAAAAAAAAGGTTGCCTTGGCAACCCCTCTCAATAAATGAAGGAACTGTCTCAAGTTCCCGGTTAAATTTCATTGCAATGACACGCACTCATAACGTTTCTTTATTAAATGTTCCACTCTTTTAATTCCAGTCTACGAACCTTATGTACAACGTGGGGGTCATTTTCCGCTAATGAGAGTGCTTCTTCAAATTTGTCTGCAATATAGACGACCAAGCCACCTTATCCATCTGCAAAAGGCCTCTTGCAAAAACCTTCCCATTACGATCAAGTTCGTTTAAGTACTAGATATGCTGTGGACGTACTTCCATATTTTTTTCGGCATCAATCATATGTAAGATTGCTGCATAATAAGCCATGCTTTTGCACTCCCTAATTTCGGTTCCAGATACCTTTGAGTAAGTATCAGCATCTAATATGGCGGCCGGATGAAGGATATTGCCTTCCTCTATTACACCTGTTGCAATCTTGGCTCCATCTTGTTTCGCCTTCTCAATCCAATTGAGGGTCTTTCACATCATTTGGGGAGATCAATGCGGAAACATCCGTTTCTGGGTCAAGCGGATCACCTAATTTTGATAGTTTCGTTGCCACTATAAACTTTTCAACAAAACGATCATAGACTTCTTCATGAGCATAAACCTTTTGCAAAGAAATACCTACTTGTCCCTGGTTTGAAAATGCCCCAGTCACACAACGTTGCGAATGCCTCTCCCAACTCCTGGGCTACCGGTAAAAGTACTCATACTTACTCTAGAACCAGTGACCAATTTGGCCGAATTACGAACAATATGCCGTGCTGATTCCGAATCTCCCCTAAAAGACCACACTAAAATAGTAAAAAGAGCACTAAAAAACGCACTAATAAATATTTCTATTGATATAACTAATAGGAAAGATACTTTTCTTAGATTGAAAAACATAAATAAGCTAAATAAACCAATAAGGGAAGCGATTAATGGCGAAAAGGAATTGATAGAAACTTACCTAAGGATGAAGCTGTTACCAACTTATATATATCCGACCAATTAATTTTCTATGAGGTTGCAGTGGGTAAGAATTATTTTCCCCAACCATCGAACTATTTCTTGTTTTTATAACAGCTTGAGTAGTCTCAGTTGCGTGGTCGTAAATTATCTTGTACATAGTAATCACCTTCATAACTATATGGATAAACAAAACCACTGTTTTTTTGATAGTAGGAAAACCCGGGATATTTCACAACTAACCATTCCTCCTTGCGTAGAAATTCCAGCAATTCTGATCCAACATTTAGGCTATTTCTTTAAGAGTCAGTGCCATCCATTGATTCAATGACACATCTTCAAGGCTGTCGCTTTTGAACATCTCTAAAAACATAACGTTTCTGTACCCATGGAGAGAACTTCATTGGCATCCAAATAACGACGAGTGGCAGTATTAACTTACCGGACAAGGGCAATGACTGTATTTACTGGAAACGGAGCAGCACGTACATTTGATTATAGGGCTGGGAATGTCGGATAATTGCACCCGGTTCAATCTTAACAAGTGCTGCTGCGATTGTTTTTAAAATTGGAAAGTTGGAAGAATCCACAATTCGTACACTACCACGAGATGTTTTGATTGGTGTTTGCAGCAACAGCTCGTGCTTAAAGGTAAAAGGGACTTCCCCGTAGGGTAACTGGACTTCTTGACTTTCCAGTGAACCTGATACCTCCTCCTGATAGATATATACCTGTTCAGAAGGAATGGAGTTAAAAGCACTCTCTCTTACTCCAAAAATAGCCGACAGAACATCTTTAGGGTATGTGCAAACCAGATCTTCCAGCGGCCCCTAGGATTTTTCTACTTTTTTCAACGAATCACCAACAGAAAAAGGACCACTGTTAATGTTTTTTTGAATTCGTAGGCTAAACCCTTTATCTACAGAAAAAGAGAACATTCCGTATTACTCTGGTACCTCAGAGGAAAAAATGTAACCGAGTTAAGTATAATAATGGTGCGGTTCCCTTAATAGAAATCAAATTTGAAAAAAACCGACCAATACAGGTCGGCATAACAGAAGGCGCCATATCCGTAACACCGACCAATCCACCGGATAACAAGACAAGACATATAGAAGCACGACTTTATTTTTGTTCTAAAGGAATACTAAATTGGGTATTACATGTTATGCTTTAATTAGAAAAATGGCACCAATATTACAATTTTATGAGTACTTTTATTTTGGTTCTTAACTTGATGTATCTACATATCAATTTTGCGATTTGTTTCCTAAATCCTTTAATCCCCGGTAAATTTCTGACTCCTTAACCTACAATGTGATCGCTTGTTTTTCCTCAGTTGTCAATTCAATTCCGTTGTTAAACAGAAGAATAGGTATTTAAAAAATGTTCTGTGTTTAAAAATTAGGTGTTCTTCATTATTTTTACCCAATCCAATAAATCTTAAATTCATAAGATAAAGTAATGTTTTATGTAAAGGGGTGTGAAAAATTGGGTAAAGATAAAAAGTGCAAGGAGTGCGGACATAGACCATGTAAATGTGACAAAAAAAAGTGTCCGGATTGTGGACATAGACAATGTAAATGCTCATCTAAACAAGTACAAAATGTAAAGCAAGAAGTGAAAGTGAATGTAAATAGCACTCAAGGAGCACAAGGAACTCAAGGAACTCAAGGAACTCAAGGGCCGCAAGGAGCACAAGGGCCGCAAGGAGCACAAGGGCCGCAAGGACCTCAAGGAGCACAAGGACCTCAAGGAGCACAAGGACCTCAAGGAGCACAAGGACCTCAAGGAGCACAAGGACCTCAAGGAGCACAAGGACCTCAAGGAGCACAAGGACCTCAAGGAGCACAAGGACCTCAAGGAGCACAAGGACCTCAAGGAGCACAAGG
>NZ_JBHTYI010000006.1:149173-256814 GCF_043656335.1 Peribacillus sp. NPDC056705
TCAAGGAGCACAAGGACCTCAAGGAGCACAAGGACCTCAAGGAGCACAAGGACCTCAAGGAGCACAAGGACCTCAAGGAGCACAAGGACCTCAAGGGCCTCAAGGAGCACAAGGACCTCAAGGATTCCAAGGACCGCAAGGGTTCCAAGGACCGCAAGGATTCCAAGGACCTCAAGGATTCCAAGGACCTCAAGGATTCCAAGGACCTCAAGGATTCCAAGGGCCTCAAGGATTCCAAGGACCTCAAGGATTCCAAGGGCCGCAAGGATTCCAGGGACCTCAAGGATTCCAAGGACCTCAAGGATTCCAAGGACCTCAAGGATTCCAAGGACCGCGAGGATTCCAAGGACCTCAAGGACCTCAAGGACCTCAAGGACCTCAAGGGCCGCAAGGATTCCAAGGACCTCGAGGACCTGAAGAGCTGATCACTTCAAATTTTGCCATAATCGACGGGGGATTTGAACCGGCTCCAATTCCTCCAGGAGGAAGTGTGCCATTTAACATGGGGCCAGTTATTAGCGGGACATTGATCCATCAAACGCCGCCTTCGACAGACATCTTTCTTGCAGGTGGACATAGCTATCTAGTCAATTGGGAAGCATCGGAAATAACAATAACATTACCACAATCTGCATCAATACAATTCATATTGACATTGAACGGCACCGAAATCCAATTCAGCTTTGTTTCAGCCGCTCCGAATTCGCCGGTTGGTATCCATACGTCAGGGACGATGATTGTTACCACCCCGCCAGGACCGGATAGCGTGCTGAATCTGGTTAATACTTCTACTTTCCCAATAAATAACCTAGGAGTAACGTTCACAATCGTAGCGATCACTTAATCTGGATTTTCATCTGCACTTGGTATAGATATTCCACTCTTGATAGAAAGAACCGACATGGGGAGCACTAAAAGCTTGGCTAGCGGCTCCCCTCTTCGGATTCGACATTCCTTCAAGGGTTCAAAAGCAAGCGGCAATCCTAATCTCTCCTGAACTCTTGCTAACGTAGGCCCGTGCAGCATGCCGGGGTATACGATAAATCGCCCGTCTTGCATTTCGATTGGTTGTATTAGGATGAAATGATTTTTGGGAATCTCTATGCTCCAGCCTTGCCTCCATTCAAATGTTCCTTCTCCATTCGGAAGCAGCATCGGATAATATAATCCGTCGTACTCGTACTCGTGGATTTTATACCAACCAGCGGGGGAAAGGCCGATCATGACTTCTTGTTTTTGTACCCAATCTTCCATTGGAACCATATGCTTGAGACGGGCAAACTCTGTTAGATTCTCAGTGGAAGTTTGAATTTCCTTTACGGGCTGAATATCAATGTCGACAGGGCAGTGAATGGTCCAGCCCAATTCCTTCGCCATCCGGTATGGCCAACAAACACCTTTGACGCGCTTCGTTTTGATCCATCTAGAGCTGTCATCAGGCCACCTTGGATCTACTATTTTTTCTTTAGCAGGCAGTATTGCAAAGTCCAGCAGCTGATTGAACTTTATGTTGATCATAGGCTATCACCTTTCTTAGAACTATCATTAGTAATGAATCTATGCACTAAGCAAGGATTTATGATTAACATGTATTATGAACAGCTCGTACAGCAAACCGCAATCGTCCGTCATCCACTTGGTAACAATCGCCAGAACCCTGTCGATACATCCTCAACTTAATGAAGTACTGAAAAAATAGGCAAGTAATGAATGATATGGGGACAATTCTTCTACGAATAAAAATCAATCCAAACTTAACTATGCCATTACAGGACTTTACTTTTATGATAATAATGTAATGAAAATTGCAAAGAATATTAAGAAATCCAATCGTGGAGAATATGAAATCACTTCGGTCAATTAGTGTCATCTCAAGAATAATCAACTGAATGTCGAGTTATTGGGAAGAGGATTTAGTTGGATAGATACCGGCACTCATGAATCACTACTGGGTGCTTCTTTCTCTATCCACACCATTCAAAATCAGCAAAATATTCGAATAACATAGGTAGAAGAAATAGCATTTCGCAAAGGATTTATTACTCCCCAAAAACTTATTACCTTGGCTAAACTATTAGAGAAAAATGAATATTTAGATTCCCTTACCTATGCTAGTCTTCCTAAAGAGATACGTACCTTAACGTCTGATCCTAGATTAAGCTTTAATAGGGGAAGCATTGTATATGAGAAAATCATTGGAGCTGTGGTTGCTCAAGAACCAATTGTTCACTTTGCGGCGGAGTCTTATGCTGATAACAGTATTCAAAAAGGTAAGTTCGGTGAATACAACTTTGATGCAAATAAAGTAGCAAGTTTTCATTCACTACGCCCTCTTATTCAATAATACTTAAAGGCCGATGATTCCTTAGCGTAGGGAAAATCGGCTTTTTTCCTGCCAAAATTCTCTTAGCGTATGTTTTCCGCGTTTTGTTGGAGGACCCCCATTAACAATTTGAGGTGCAGTTTTTTGACTTTATACTAATGAAAAATTACATGCTGCATTAGAGTACTCCCCTCTGAATTTGAAAGCATGGAGCATTTCAAACATCACTGCAATTTTCTACGAATCAAGATAAAATTAAAAGGCATGAGCCCGGTAGATTACCGGGTTCATGCCCTCAAGGCTGCATAATTAAATAAAGTGCCTAACTTTTTGGGTTCACTTTTTACTTATTTTTCTCCTAAAATAGCGAGTGGACTAAATACTTCATAATGAATATGGTCTTTCGATACACTCCATTTATTCAGGGCCTCATTGATTGCTTCCATAAAAGGAATAGGTCCGCAGAAATAAAAATCAGCTTCTTTTGATGGAACGATAGATTGCAGGAAGTCTAAACCCACGTATCCTTCTTTATCAAAATGTCCAGAGGTTCGGTCAGCTTCTGTTGGTGTACCATAGACTACATATGATTTTATATGTTGGTGTTCATTCACTATTTGTTGCAGATGATCTTTAAAAGCATGTGTTTGACTATTGCTTGTTGCATGGATAAACGTAACCTGACGTTGTGGTTGCTTTTCTATAATGGTGTTTAACATGCTAAGTAAAGGTGTAATTCCAATACCCCCACTAATCAGAACAACGGGTAAATCGGTGTTATCCAGTTCGAAGTCACCTGCAGGAGCAGAAAATTGCAGCACATCTCCAACTTCCAGCTGTTTATGTAAATAGTTAGATACAATTCCAGATGGAGCATCTCCATGTGCATCTTCACGTTTAACACTAATTCGGTAGTAATCCTTACCAGGTGAATCCGAAAGACTGTAATGGCGTATGTGCGTATATTTCTCGCCAGGAATTTCAGCCTTAAGTGTTAAGTATTGCCCAGCATGATAGGAGGCAATGGGTTTTCCATCTCTAGGCTTTAGATAAAAGGAGGTTACCATATCACTTTCTTTTATCTTTTTTTCGATATTGAAGCTTCGATATCCTTCCCATCCACCAGGCTGATGTTCTGTTTCCTCATATAGGTTTTTTTCAATATCAATAAAGGCATCTGCAATATAGCCATAGGCCTTTCCCCATGCCTCTATGATTTCAGCTGTAGCTGCGTCACCCAATACATCTTTAACTGCTTGAAGCAACGTTTCACCTACAACCGGATACTGTTCAGGCTTGACTCCTATGGCACGATGTTTCTCAGTAACTCTTTTAATTACCGGTTTTATCGCTTCAAGGTTCGTAATATGTTCTCCTGCAGCATAGACAGCATATCCCAAGGCCTCTTGTTGAATTCCTCTTTTTTGGTTCGTTTGGTTAAAAAGATTATACAAATCAGGAGCTTTGGAAAATAGTAATTCATAAAATCTCTTTCCAATTGGTTTACTATGTTCCTTGAGAACTGGTGCTGTTGACTGAACGATTTCTATGGTCTTAGCATCAAGCATGTTGAAATTTCCTCCTCAAATTCCAGGAATATTTACATTAAATAGCATTCCCGATAAATATTGGAGTAAACATGATATTTTGGCACTGTTCACTTATCATTAACCAACCCAAACTTCTTACTAAAGGTAACTTCCGCCCATTTGGAGGTTTTGAAATCCCTTAAGATAATTCAAAGACACCATACCTATTAGTACGGTGTCTTTTGTTATTTTAGTATCCTTGTTAACTTAAACTGACCCTTTATATCAATAAGAACAAAGCTGCTGACCAGTAGCAGAAAAAAGTGTTATAGGGTCCAATTGATAAGCAATCCTGCTTGTGCTAACCCACCACCGAAACCATATAATAAAATCTTCTCACCATGATTGAGCTTTCCTTCGCTTACTCCTTGATCTAAAGCTAATGGTATTGTTGCTGAGGAAGTATTTCCATACTCCACTAAGCTATATAATGTACGCTCAATTGGAAAACCGCTTCTATCGCATATTGACTCAATCATTCTTAAATTTGCACTATGCGGAACAAACCAATCCACATCATTCAAATGAAAATCAGTATTTTTCATCACAGTTTGCATTCCTTTTGGAACAGTAGTAACAGCCCATTTATAAACCTCACGTCCATTTTGAACAAGGTTACCACTATTATTCAAGTCTTCACCATTTATACGTGTCGATAGGTTTGTACTATATAAATATTTTCCGCCTTCTCCTTCCGAATATAAATGTGACGAAATAAAACTTGGCTGTTTTTCATCATATTCTACAAGAACCGCTCCTCCACCATCTCCAAATAAAATACAAGTGGCTCGATCTTCATAGTCCATAATTTTGGATAAAGTATCGGCTGCAATAACAAGAACTTTCTTGTTTAAACCAGATGTTACTAATCCATTAGCTACATGCAGCCCATAAGTAAAGCCTGCACAAGCAGCGTTTAAATCAATAGCTCCAGTATTCTTAATACCTAGCTTTGCTTGGACTAAAGAAGCTACGCTAGGAGTGTTGAAATCAGGTGTGAATGTACAGACAATAATCATATCAACATCTTCGACAGATTTATCATACCGTTTCATTAAATCCTTTACAGCTTTATAACTTATTTCACTAGTAAACTCTTCTTCATGTGCAATTCTTCGCTCTTTAATACCAGTCCGTTTAACAATCCATTCATCATTGGTTTCAACCATTCTTTCTAAGTCCTTATTTGTTAGCCTTTTATCTGGAACATAAGAACCTATCGCTGTAATACGTGCTTTGGATTTGAACATAAAATAACCACCTCGTGTTATGAATTGCATCAATTTTATAACTGATATTAATACCTGGTACTAATTATAAAGTAAAAAAAATCTTATGCAACTACCGGTCACTTTAAACCCATAAGAGAAAAAAAGCTGAACGACAAAGAACGATCGCTACTGATAATTAAGAAGATTCTGCTCCAAAATAGGAACGTATATCGTAGCCAGAACATCCTGTTACGCGGAAGTGACGGGTGAACCACAAGGGCAGACAAACTAGATAATCATAGTTTGCCAACAGTTTTTTTGTGGGGTTGTATAATGGGAACGTTGATTTCCTCTTCAAGCACTCGCTTTTCTAAGCAGGAGTCTCGCGCCTTCCGCTCCAATCAACTTTGCTTTTTTTTAGATGGACCCCTTTTGTCTACAAACTCAGTTATCTAAAGAGAAATCCGGTATTACCACTTTTAATTTCCTAACCGTAACGGTAACAATAGAAGTTTTTAATATTCGTATCTTTTTCCGAATAAATAATATACCAAATATCCCAATAGATTAAATAAAGTAAATGCCAGAATCCACCCAATATGTAATCGTTTATAATGTTATTAAAAGGAAAATAAGGGCCCTGTAAAAATTTACAACTGCGGTCAATGTTTATACTCCAACAATGAGGGATCAAAAAGTCCTCCTGTCCCCATTTTAGCGTAATAAAAAAGATCATTATTATTAAATAAAATGATGAAGATGCGAAAATTCCATGAACCGTCCCTTTTTAATAAGGAAAAAATCCTGTTGCATTCCAACAGGATTTTAATCAATCTTCAAAAATTCACAATTATAGGATTTCTGTAGATTAACGGGACGAAACCATTTTAGTGTTTTTGTTTGTAATAGGTTACCGCGAGCGCAAGGGCCAGCACTGTTCCTTTGACGATATCCATCGCATAATACGGAACGGACATCATGATCAAACCGTTTTGAAGGATTCCAATCAAGACTGCACCGACAAAGGTTCCAAATGCATTCGGTTTTCCCGCTCCTAAAACGGAGGAACCAATGAAGGCAGCCGCAACGGCATCCATTAAATAGGGGGACCCTGAATTGATTTCCGATGTCATGACCCTTGAAGCTAGGACAATCCCCCCGACTGCAGCTAATAGAGCTGAAAGCAGATAGGCAAGGATTTTATATTTTTTGACCGATATCCCGGAAAGTCTCGCCGCTTCCTTATTTCCCCCAATAATGTACATATAACGACCATGCTTCGTATAAGTCAAAAAGATATGGGTCGCAATCACAATGACTGCCATGATCAGGATTATCCATGGTACCTGGCCAATTTTGGCGAAAAATGGACTGATCAGACCTGTTGCGAATGTTCCGTCGGGCATGACCATATTTTGCGAAACCGTTGCCCCTTTTGTATAAGTAAGGGCAATTCCCTGGATAATGAACATGGTAGCCAATGTCATCAGCATGTCGGGAATTCTCAATTTAACGATCATGAATGAATTCAAAGCCCCTACGACAAGTGAGGCGCCGATCGCAGCTAAGATGGCGATTAATGTATCCTGCGAAAACCAGACGAACATTGATATGACGATGGCATTTGCCAATGATGCGACGGATCCTACGGAAAGGTCGAAGCCATCCACGGTCAGGGATATCGTAATGCCGATCGCAATGATGGTCACGATTGAAATGGAACGCAGGATGTTGATCAGATTATTCGTTTGAATGAAAGCTGGATTGGACACGGCAAAAATTCCAATCAGAATGATAATCGTCAATATTGTGCCGTATTTATATAAAAAGTCGAATAGTTCCGGCCTTTTCTTCGCTTTCGCTGTCTGCGTAACAGGAATGGGTATGCTCATCCTATTTTCCTCCTGTTGAATAGAATAGTAGTTCTTCTTCATTCGTTTTGCTCGTTTCTAATTCGATGACAGTGCTCCCGTCATATAACACATATGTCCGGTTGGTAATGCCGATGATTTCGGAAAGCTCGGATGATGCATAAATGACCGCTTTCCCATTCCTTGCAAGCTTTGCAATCAATTCGAATATATCCTTCTTGGCTCCAACATCGACCCCTTTCGTTGGTTCATCGAATATGTATACTTCCGCATCGGCCATAAGCCATTTTCCGATGGCAACTTTTTGCTGGTTACCACCTGAAAGGTTTTCGACAATCGCTTCCCCTGAAGGAGTTTTAATGCCGAGACTTGCGATTATTTCCTTCGCCTTTTCCTTTTCCGCCTTACGATTCACGAAACTGAACGTCTTGCAGAATTTGCCGAGGCTGGCTGCAGTCAAATTCGCCGAGACTGATTCCTGAACGAGGACCCCTTCTTTCCTGCGTTCCTCAGGTACAAGTGCCAGACCGCTTTTTACTGCTTCGTGCGGTGATTTCAAAGAAAGCTTACGACCATTCAGGAATACTTCTCCCGCTGTGATCGAAGTATGACCGAAAAGGGTTTTACAGAGCTCCGTTTTTCCCGCTCCGACTAACCCTGCCAAGCCGATTATCTCGCCTGCTTTAACATTCAAATTAACATTCTTGACTTTCTCGGCATCTGACAATCCGCTCACTTCCAGAATGACGTCTCCGATCGAAGCATTCACTTCTGGAAATTGGTCATCCATGGTTTTACCGAGCATATTCTCTACCACTTCGTTACGGGTCATGTCCTCCTTCTTTCGACAAGTGACACGCTCCCCATTCCTCATGATCGTAATTTCCTCACAGATTTCAAAAATCTCAGGCAGACGATGTGAAATGAAAATGATTCCCACGCCTTTTTGCTTTAATTCATTTACAATTCGAAAAAGTTCTGTCGTCTCCGTATGACTTAACGGAGCAGTTGGCTCATCGAGAATCAGGAATTTGCATTCTGTCGAAACGGCCCTTGCTATCAGGACCATTTGTTTTTCAGCCAAGGTAAGATCTCTTACCAGCTTTTTCGAAGGGACACGAATTTTCATATCTTCAAGAATATAAGAGGCTTGTTTGTGCAGCTCTTTCCATTGGACCCTCTGTTTTTTTCCCATGTTTTGGACCATATCATTCAACATTACATTTTCCCCAACCGTTAAGTAAGGGATGAGGGCTGTATCCACTTCCTGATAAACAATTTGAATGCCTTGTTCCTGAGCCGCTTTTGGCGAGCGGATATCCCGCCTCATCCCATCAATGAAAATGTTACCTGAATAATGAACATGGGCTCCCGATAAAACTTTCATTAACGTCGATTTTCCTGCTCCGTTTGCACCGACCAATGCGTGGGCTGTCCCTGATTGAACGGAAAAGTCAACTTCACTCAGCGCCTTCACCCCTGGAAATTCAATCGAAATCTTCTTCATTTCTAGTTGCGTGCCCATGTCCATTCCCCCTTATTGAACAGACACTCCCTTCACTGGAAAGAGAGTGTCTCTTTTTACTTTTTATAATGGTCTTTTAAAACTTTCATCCAATCTTCTTCAAATTCCGTAGATTCACCCCAACCATCGACAATACCAGACAGATTTGCCATGTTTACCGCTTCTTTTGAAGCCTGGACTTGCTTTTGTGAAATAAGTGAAGCCTCTAAGTCATAGGTTTGCGGAGTATCTTCGCCCGCTAATTTTTTAGCCAATATCCTCATATTCACTGCACCGATCAGCTTGGGATCGACCGCTGCCGTGTAGGACCATGAGCTATCAGCCGATTGGATTTCCTGGAGATCTGCATTAGATACATCAACACCATATATCTTCACTTCATCGCGGCCCGCTTCTTTAATCGCCCGGGCTGCACCGATGGCAAAGGCATCCCAAGTTGCGAAAATGGCATCCAATTTACCTTTAGGGTATTTATTCAACATTGCGGCTACAGCATTTTGTGTCTGAACCGAAGTATCAGCAGATGCCACCCCGAATCTTTCGACTTCTTTAATCCCAGGATTTTCTTTTAGTTTTTCCTGATAGACTGCATTTCTTCTTACCATTGGCGGGAAACCATCCACCCAAAGATAGGCAATTGCCGCTTCACCTTTCTGCTCTTTTAACAGTTTATCAAAAGCCAGTGTGGCCAACGCTTCATCATCCTGTGAGGTTAATGTCACGCCATCAATTTTAGATAGTTCGCTTATTGAATCGAACGTGACAACGCTTTTACCTGCATCTACCAACTTCTGAACGTCATTCACAGTTGCTGCATCATCACCATGGGAAATGATATACCCGTCGTAATCTTCCTCCAAAGCCTGCGCTATCGCATCATGAAATTTAGCCGTATCACCATTGGCTGTATATGTATCCACTTGAAATCCCAGTGCTTCCCCTTCTTCCTTCGCCCCCGCCAGGTATTGGGCCGTATGATCATCACCGCCAATTTTTCGGATCACTTTGATCTTGGCTCCATCCCCATCTGCAAATCTTTCCGGTACATTTTCAAATGATACTTTTTCTTCTTTCTTCGATTCTGTGGAACTCTGCCCAGTGGAGCACCCTGTTAAAAGCAAAGCCGAAGCGATGGCTGAAATGAATATTCCTTTAATAGACCTTCTCATCTTGTTTTCCCTCCATATTTTCAATTTAGTCTTATCAGTTTAGTTGGTGTAAATCCCAAAATAAAAACCTCTCTAATATAGAGAGGTTTAATCAGCTGTTTTGCAGACTTGTCCCTCTCTTATCTGTCAAAACATTTCTGTTTTGCAGGATTTAGCACCAATTCCTAATGGAACGGTTGCTGGGCATCTTAGGGCCAGTCCCTCCGCCACTCTTGATAAGAGATATATTGTGTTACGTTTTCGTAATTATCACTTTATAGGGATATAGTCGTAAAGTCAATAGATTTTTGAATATTTGAAATGTTCCTTGTTATTTTTTATTTTCTTTGAAGCTGGGCTAGACGCTTTTTCTCGATTTTTTCAAGCCTCTCCAACTGCCTTAATTTCACTTCGAACAAAGTGATCGGGTCACGGTAAACTTCCGGATTTTCTTTCATATGCTCCAATGCAGCCTGGTAGTCTTTAATCTCGGTCTGCGTTTGTTCAATCGTTTTTTGAAGTAAAGCAAATGAACTGCGATAGAAAAGTGAGATGTCCCGATCCAAAGATTTTTCAAACAATCCAAATTGGGTAAGGAAACGTTCCGTGATCATTTCCGCAACATCCAGGTAATCTTCACTTTCCAGATATTTCTTATAACGATTGTACATATTGGCTTTATTTTGCGGTATCGCCCCAAACAGCTTCCCTGCTCCTTTAAGCAGCAATTGTGATGGAGTCCTGCGCAAAAGGATATTAACGTTTTCGATGCGGATACTGCTTGTCATCCGATCGGCATCACGGCGCCAGTCATCCAATACCCTGAAGTCTCCTGCAAGCGTAATCCGTTCTTCTTTGTATAATTCATTGAATCCGGCACTCATCTCATCCATAAACTGCTGGCTTTGTGAGAACTCCATTTGGGAACTGGCAATCCAGTCTTGTAGAGAACGATAATATTGAGGCATGATCTTATCAGAAATGAAGTTTTGAATCCGCTCATTCATTTCTTGGTTTAACTGTACATGGACCTGACTGAAATCACTGCTTTCCGTTAATGATTTAGAGCAATCCTTCAGTAATTCAGGAATTTTAGTAGAAAGCTGATTTTTCACTTCATCCTTAAGCAGACGATACGACCTTATGATATTTTCACTTTTTTCTTTTTCCAAATCAGCCAGTTGATTGACCGCCCCATTCAGTTTGACTTCCATCTGTTCATTCCAAGAGATGGAATGCTCGCATTTCCGCTCATTGGCTGCCCGTTTTTCTAACAGATAAGATAAAGTTTTACGAATGAATGCAAGGATTTTCTCAGATCTTCTTTCCTTCCAATTCTCATCTTGGTAATTCGATTGAAGGAAGGCTGAAAGGTCCTTCAATTGCTGCTTGCTATCATAAAGTTTGGAGAAAGCGAATACTTTTGCATTCGGGAAATATGCATTCACTTTATCCCATGTTTCGTCTTCCATCCGGACTGCGACCTGATCACTGTATATCGTATCCATTTTATTTAATAAGAAATGAATCGGCAGTTTCGGAGCCATCATTTGAATTTCCAATAACAGATCCCGTTCGCTGCCGGTGAAAGGCGCCCGGGCGTCCAGGACGAACATCAGTCCATCACTGCCATGTAAATAGCCTTGGAAATCGGATTCCACGCTTTTTTCCCCATTGAACCCCGGTGTATCCAATAATCGCAGACCATTATTTCTTAGGTAGTCACTTATGATTGTCACATCAACAATAGTCCCGCGCTGGCGGCGTGTTTCATCCAATTCAGCTAGCTCCATGACAACCTTTCTATCTGTATCGGTAATTTCAAGGATTTCCAAATCATCCCCGTCTTTGACACTGACTAAGGATGAATGATCTTCAGCGGCAATGCTCTCGCCAACAATTGACTGAATGAAGGATGTCTTGCCATTTCCTGTACTTCCTACAAGAAGAAGATTGAAATTTCCGGTATCCTTAAGCCCCTCAACCATCCATTTAAGCTTATTGCCAACCTTTAGGTCATTATCTTCAGCCCACTGGATAATGGAATTGAACAGTTTCTCTCCCGCTTCCAGTCCGCCTCCTAATTTAGGCGATTTCACCAACAGGCTTTCTGCATCCTGAATGACCAGCGCATTGATCGTATCCGGGAAGATTTCATTCCAGGACAACGCGGATGCCGCCGCAAACAACGAGAGCTCCCCATCTGCGATTTTGAGCCAGTTTTCCAGTAACCTTGGCACGACAGGACTTAAATCTTTGATTAGGTGCGTTCCTTCTAAAAGACCTGCATATGCATCCCTGTAATAGACGGAAAGCTCATCCCATACATCAGCATGGTTCAATTCAATGGTATCTATCAAATTATTAATCACTCTTAGCCATTCGAAATAAGAATCCGTATATTTATAATTTTTCCAAAGGGCAACCGTCACCTTTTCGAAACGTTCCTGGTCAAGTGTGTATAGCGAACCAAGGACAGTTGAAAAATAATCCGGATCCATCGATTGGGCAACCCCCTGCTGGATATACGTCTTCAGCACATCGAACCAGCCCATTGATTCTGTACGGATACTTTCATTAGCCGCTAATACCACCGCACTGTTCCAATCCTTTTGTTCTTCAAAAAAGGCGCGTGCGATTTCCGTGACATTCGGGTAATCCGGTTGAAACTCGACTGCTTCTTTCACGACTTTGGAAGCTAGGTCATTTCTCGATTCCACTATGTACAGGGAAAAAAGTTGCAAAAGAACCTCTGTTTTCAAGACCGCTTCTTCCGTATCGACGGATTTATAGATATCCTCTGCGGTTGAGTACATTTCCAGTTCAAAATAAGCATCAGCGATGTTTTTCTTCGCCCATGGACCAAGTTCCCCTTCTATGTTCTCCCATTTAAAAATGGCTGCTTCATAGTCATGATGCT
Organism: Peribacillus sp. NPDC056705; assembly: GCF_043656335.1. Taxonomy (NCBI): domain Bacteria; kingdom Bacillati; phylum Bacillota; class Bacilli; order Caryophanales; family Bacillaceae; genus Peribacillus; species Peribacillus sp. NPDC056705. The sequence continues at coordinate 161,761 of NZ_JBHTYI010000006.1, forward strand.
GAAAATATACTTCTCCTTGAGCAAATCGAATGGCGGTTAAATCCGCTCTTTCCTTTTTTTGTTCCACGAGAAACATTTCACCCAAAGCTTGAATCGGGTGCTTCCTTGTATCCTCAACCATCGTTTCATAGTATTTTTTTCCGATCAGCCGTTCGTCCATCTTTATTCCCCCGATATATTTCATATTTTCAATTAAAGGAAAATCACTGATTCCATAAGCCTTCTAGTGGACCTAACTTCAATCTATAGATTCCTTTAGTTAAAAAATCATTTACAAAACCTTAAAATATTATTTTAGCAAAACAATATGGTAACAACATGTCACCACTCTTACAATTTTAAAACAGAAACAAATGGAACTGTAATGTTTTTAATAAAACGATATAGAAATGTCATTTCCATATTCGAGAAAAAATGTTTTTTCCCGTTTTACCACATACCAGCTAGAGGTGGACGAATCATTCTTTATACCTCCAAATTACCAGAGGCCCGGCCCTAAAAGCAAAACCCCCCTGCCCCGTCCATTACTAAATCCCCATTTTTCCATTCATATAAAAAAGCAGTACCCTCATTCATAAAAGGTAACTGCTCTCTGATAAGCTCTGAACAGTCGTTGTCCTTTGACAAATTAGGATTATACCCCTGTACGCTTACGCTGGTTATTCGGCTTTTTGGTCAACTGGCTTTTAAGCTGTTTCGTTTTCTTCACAACGCCTGTTTCCAGTTTATCTTTACTTGATCCTGCTTGCTTTTGAGCCAGTTTTTGTTTGACTGCATCCGCCAGGCTTAATTTTTTATTTTCAGACATACTGTTGTCTCCTTTAGTGTTCTGCCTTCTATTATAATATAGTTGCGATTAGAAAGATAATAGGGAGTAATATCCTATTCTTCTTGAAAATATCCTCTGGATATAGGAAGTTTCGCCAACGGGGGACTAATTTCCTGCTCCTTTAAAAGGATTAATGAGAAATTATATTGACTTCATAATCAGAATTTGCTAAATTATCTATATATTAAAAATCTATGAAGAGAAAGAGTAAGATGAGAACCCTGTTCCACAGAGAGTCGACATGTGGTGGAAGTCGATGTCCAAGGCCTATCCGAAAATCATCTCTGAGATGCAAAGCCGAAAATCCAGTAGGCTTTGACGGGTTTCCGCCGTTACAATGGATCACGTATGAATACGTACGTTGACTGAGTGCCGCAGCTCTTTTGAAGCGCGGAATATGGGTGGTAACGCGAGCACAAACTCGTCCCTGATTTTCAGGGGCGAGTTTTTTATTTGCACAAAACACTTCAATCAGCCTTTTTCAGGCCAGTCGACGAGAGTTATCAATTTATTTAAAAAGGAGAATTCACCATGAAAAAAACAGACACATTATTTATCGGCCTTATGCTTTTCTCAATGTTCTTCGGGGCGGGGAATCTCATATTCCCTCCATTTTTGGGTGCATCTTCCGGAACCACCTTCTGGCCAGCCATTGCCGGTTTTGTTGTAACCGGAGTCGGCCTGCCAATTTTGGTGCTTCTTGCAGTCTCACTTGTTAAAGGCGGGGCACAAACCATCGGGGCCCGTGTACATCCACTATTCAGTACGTTGTTCATGGTGGTCATCTATTTAAGCATCGGGCCATTTCTGGCCATTCCAAGAAATGCGAATGTTGCCTATGAAATGGGCTTCAAGCCGTATTTCGACGACTCAATGAACCAATCACTATTCCTATTCATTTTCACAACCATATTTTTCATCATCGTTTATGCCATTTCATTGAATCCAGAAAAAATGGAAACCTTCATGGGACGCTGGATTACACCCGTTCTACTTCTGTCCATGGTCATTCTCTGTGTCGTTGGGTTCGTAAAGCTTGATGCTCCATTCCAAGCTCCGACCGAAGCATATGCTGCAGGAGCATTTTCGAAAGGATTCATTGAAGGTTACAACACGATGGATGCACTAGCTGCCTTGGCTTTTGGGATCGTCATCCTGACCTCAATCCAGCAAAGGGGGATTTCCGAACGAAAACAATTGACGAGATATACAGTAAAAGCGGGTCTCATCGCTGGTGTTTTGCTTTCTTTAGTTTATATCTCCTTAGGTGTAATGGGAGCACGCATGGCAGCCGATGGGTCATTCGAAAACGGAACGGATATCCTCACTGTCGCATCCACCCTTTTACTTGGAACTGGCGGGAAGGTCCTTCTAGGAATCATTTTCACTTTGGCATGCTTCACCACCGTCGTCGGGTTGACGACTGCTTGCGGACAGTATTTCTCGAAACTTTTCCCCAAGCTGAACTATAAAACCGTCATTCTGATTGTAACAATCATCGGTTTCATTCTTTCAAATATGGGTCTGAATCAAATTTTGAAAGTATCTGTACCATTCCTTGTGATGGCTTATCCGTTAACGATCGTCCTGATTGTCCTGACATTCTTCAGCCGTCATTTCAAAAACCCGAAGAAGGTTTATCGCAGTGCAATGATTTTCACAGGAGTTTTCGCCTTGATGGACGGACTGAATGCCTTCGGCTTACAATTAGGACCCGTGCAAACATTGAGTGATGTCCTTCCCCTTTCCGCCTACGGCATGGAGTGGATCATCCCTGCTCTCGTCGGTACAGCCTTCGGCCTGCTTCTCAGTCAATTTGGACAAACGGATCGAGCTGAAGAGTTGGAAATCGAAACACTATAATAATGAAGTAAGCAGGTGATTTTACGGGTCATCTGCTTATTTGTACACGTATGCACTGCTTTATTTTGGAAATCAACACACATTTTTTGTTATGATGGGGTCAAAGGAGATGATAAGTAATATGTCTAAGCAAACCCGTATTGGTAAAACAGATCTGTATGTAAATCCGATTGGCCTTGGCACGAATGCAATTGGCGGACATAACCTTTTCCCTAATCTAAGTGAGGATACAGGAAGGGATGTTTTGAGAACGGCATTGGAAGAGGGGATCAACTTTTGGGATACAGCTTACATTTACGGCCCTGAGCGTTCAGAAGAACTTATCGGTGAAATCCTTAAAGAGAGTCGCAAACGCGAGGAGATAGTCCTTGCCACTAAAGGCGCACATAAATTTTCCAATGGCAACATCGTCTTTGATAACTCTCCGGCTTTTCTGAAAAATGCTGTGGAATCGAGTCTAAAAAGGCTCCAAACGGACTACATCGACTTATTCTATATCCATTTCCCTGATGAGGATACCCCTAAAGATGAAGCGGTAGGTGCCTTAAAGGAATTGAAGGATGCAGGCAAGATCAAGTCGATCGGCGTCTCGAACTTTTCGTTCGAACAATTGAAGGAAGCGAATAAAGACGGCTATGTCGATGTGTTGCAATCCGAGTACAATCTATTCAAACGGGAGGCAGAACAAGACCTGCTGCCATATACAGCCGAAAATAATATTTCCTTCATTCCTTATTTCCCCCTTGCTTCCGGTCTGCTCGGCGGCAAATATAATCAGGAATCAACATTCGAGGACGGCCGGGCAAAAAGTCCGCTTTTCCAAGGACAAGCCTATGTAAGCAACCTGCAAAAAGTGGAAGAAATCCGGACGATTGCCAGCAGGAAGCATACAGATGTCGCCGATGTCGTACTAGCTTGGTATTTAACTCGGCACTCGATAGATGTACTGATTCCCGGGGCGAAAAAGCCAGATCAGGTCACACGCAACTTACAAGCATTGGATGTCGATTTAACCATGGATGAAATCGCCGAAATCAGTGCCATTTTTGCTTAACCTATATGTGAAAAAAGGCTGTTCAGCTCATGTTGAACGGCCTTTTCTATTTATCCTGCTCTTTGGTTCATCCTTGTAAAAAAAATTGACTACTAGGCTCGCTATATTGCTTAGGTACTCCTGTTTTGATATATTTAGTGAATATTCCACCAATTAAGGAAGAGGCTGTCTGATGAAAAAATCCATTGTTCTTATATTTCTTATCTTGGCAAATTTGTTTTGGGCCGGTAATTACATTTTCGGAAAATACGTTGTGACCGAACTTTCCCCGATTCAACTAACATTTACGCGATGGCTAATAGCCGTTTTCTTATTGTTTCCTCTAGCCCAATGGATCGAAAAGCCAAATTGGAAGAGTGTATGGAAAGAATGGAGATTGCTGTTAGTCATGGGGGTGCTCGGAATCGTCAGTTATAATTTTTTCCTTTATTGGGCTCTGACCTATACAACTTCCATGAATGCCGCTCTTGTCAATTCCATGAACCCTGCCTTAATTGTGCTTTTTTCCGCTTTGCTGTTAAAGGAGAAAATTTCAGCCCTCCATGCGCTCGGACTTATCATATCTTTATTCGGCGTTTTATTGGTCTTGACAAAAGGGCACCTTCTGGATATTTTCCAGCTCACTTACAATAAAGGCGACTTATTGATGATCCTGGCGATTCTCGTTTGGACCTTCTATTCAATAATCGCTAAAAAACTGAAAAACATTCCGATCATCTCAGCCACTGCCGTTTCCGTATTTCTCGGATTGATTCTCGTCGCTCCATTCGCCATTGGCTCGGGAATGAACCTTGATTTAAGCGATGAAGCCATCACGGGTCTCTTATATATTGGAATCTTCCCGTCTGTCGGTTCCTTTATTTTCTGGAATATTTCCCTTCGACATATCAACGCTAGCCAGGCTGGAATTTATCTAAATCTGATTGCTGTATTTACCGCCATTCTTAGCCTGATTTTGGGTCATACCATTACCATCGTCCAAATCCTGGGAGGTCTTTTTGTCTTCATTGGCGTCTACCTGACAAGCAAAAAGAAAAAGGAATATCCGGCAGCTGTCACGAAGAACATGTAAAGAACATCCAGTAATTCACACCAACTATGCTTTCTTGTCTTTTCCCCTTGTCTATGCACCATGATTTACGTTATCCTTTAAAGAAGAAAATCTGAATGTAAAGGTGTGCTTTAGTTGAGGATCAATAAATTTATCAGTGAATCCGGAATTACCTCGAGACGAGGCGCAGACAAATGGATAGCCGAGGGCCGTGTGACGATAAATGGCACTGTAGCTGAGCTCGGCAGTCAAGCTGAAACCGGTGATGATGTTCGTGTCGATGGCAAGCCGATAAAAGTGGAACAGCAAAATGTCTATATTGCACTGAATAAACCGATAGGGATTACAAGTACGACGGAAAAACACATAAAAGGGAATATCGTTGATTTTGTAAATCATCCGCTTCGCATTTTTCATATCGGACGGCTGGACAAAGACTCAAGCGGTCTGATCCTTCTTACAAATGATGGAGACATCGTAAATGAAATCCTTCGTGCAGAAAACAAACATGAAAAAGAATACATCGTAACTGTGGATAAACCACTTACCTCTTCCTTCATTAAAGATATGGCATCCGGAGTGGAGATTTTGGATACAAAAACACTTCCATGTAAGGTTGAACAGTTGACCAAATATACATTTAACATCACTTTGATGCAAGGACTGAACAGACAAATCCGCCGAATGTGCTCCGCATTAGGATATGAAGTCCGTGATTTACATCGAATCCGGATCATGAACATCCATCTGGACGGACTGGCGATTGGACAATGGCGCGACCTGACAGAGGATGAATTGACGGAACTATTTAAGGAATTGGACTATACTCCAAGGCAAAGATAATAATGATGATGCCTCCAAATTCTCGGGGGCATCGCTTTTTTAATTTCAAAAGAATTTTCAGCAATCATTTGCTTTAAGTTTTGCGGATATACTCGTGAGCTTCATGCTTTTAATGATAGTGAAAGAAATCTATTTTTCCTTAAAGACATTGATAACCAAAGCTGTTTTGTTTCTGAATCTACTCTTTTCCTGTCAATTACATCTATGGGCTTTATTCTTTTAATTCCTCCTTCTGCGAAAGACCACTACTCGTTCGCTGTAAATTCTTCCAATGGCAAATCTCATGTTGGGATAAGCGGCCGCCACCAATCACACCAATTTTAAAGGTTTCCATGATTTCATCGATGGTTGCCCCGGCATTTAAGCAGCCTTCCATGTGATAGCAAATGCATTCATCGCAACGGCTGACTATTGATATGGCTAATCTGTACTTACCCTAACTGGCGTTTAAATACTTTACTGGCGAAGAAGTAAGCGATGACCATGATGCCGACGCACCAGGCAAGCGCGATCCAGATATCGTTGCCAACTGACTCTTCATACAAGAAGGCACGAATCGCATTCACGATTGAAGTCACTGGCTGGTTCTCAGCGAACGCACGGACAATTTTAGGCATGGTTTCGGTGGGGACAAAGGCCGAACTGATAAATGGGAGGAAAATCAGCGGGTACGAGTAGGCTGTCGCCCCTTCCATTGAACCCGCTGTCAATCCAGGAATGACCGCCAGCCATGTCAGCGCCAACGTAAACAGCCCGAGTATTCCAGCTACTGCGAGCCAATCCATGATATCAGCGCTGGAACGGAAGCCCATCAAGAACGCGACGAGGATCACCACGACGACAGTAAGCGCATTGGATACAAGCGAGGTCAACACATGAGCCCACAATACCGACGAGCGCTTGATGGGCATGGTAATGAAACGCGCCATCAGCCCGCTCTTTACATCCGTAAACAGCCGCACGGAGGTGTAAGCCACGCCGGATGCGATAGCCATCAGCAATATTCCCGGCAATAAATAATTGACGTAGTTGTCCGTGCCTGCCTCTATGGCGCCACCAAACACGTAGACAAACAGCAGCATCATCATAATCGGCGTTATCGCAACCGTGATAATTGTATCCGGGCTGCGCATGATATTGCGCATTAAACGCCCTAGTAATACCCCTGTTTTGCTATTCATTTACATCTCCTCCTTTTTGCCGATGATCGCGAGGAAAATTTCCTCCAATGTCGGCTGCTTCTCGATGTACTCCACTTTCGCTGGCGGGAACATCTCCTTGAGTTCGGTAAGGGTCCCGGTCGAGATGACTTTTCCGCCATGCAGGATGGCGATACGATCCGCCAGTTGTTCGGCTTCCTCCAGGTACTGGGTCGTCAGCAAGATTGTCGTGCCGCCGCCGGCAAGCTCCTTGACGGTATCCCAGACTTCAATCCGCGCTTCGGGGTCAAGCCCTGTCGTCGGTTCGTCGAGAAAAATGATTGCTGGCGTCCCAATCAGGCTCATGGCAATGTCAAGCCGGCGCTTCATCCCGCCGGAATATTTATCCGCCCGACGGTTGGCCGCATCGGTCAGGCTGAATCTCGCAAGCAGATTGTCGGCGACTTGAGCGGGATTGGAAACTCCCCGCAACTTGGCGATCATCAGCAGGTTTTCCCGCCCGGTAAGCATGCCGTCTAAAGCTGCAAACTGCCCTGTCAGGCTGATGCTCTGGCGAACATGATCCGGTTGACGCTGGACGTCAAAGCCGCAAATACCGACTTTGCCGCCATCGGCCTTCATCAGGGTCGAGAGGATGTTGACCGTCGTCGTCTTGCCCGCTCCATTTGAGCCCAGCAGTGCGAAAATTTCGCCACGCCGTACCTCAAAATCCACCCCCTTTAAGACTTCATTGTCTTTAAAGTTTTTTATTAACCCTTTTACAGAAATCGCTGCATTGCTCATACTTTTTTCCTCCTTTTAATTGCGCAGCAAAGCCGCTTGTAAGAACCCTAATTATCCTTCCGAGCGCCCTGCGGAACTATATTGCCTATACTCCTCTATTTAGTCAGACTGATAATCAGTATAACTTATTACCGGGTTAAAATATAACTGAATAGCGTAGGTGGCATTTCACATTTGTAACCAGCTATTCAGTCGGAATTATTTATTGAATTTATTTTTCCCCAACCGCTTCATGATACTTTCATTCAAATCTTCACGATACTTGGCGAAATAGGTTTTTGCATTTGCCACTAGTTCGTCGGCAAAGGACGCCACGTCGTCCCCAGTGATTTCCAGCACTTGTCTGCCTTCCGCCGCACCGGCTTCGAACAAATCGATTAATTCATACTGCATGTGCAGCATATCCATCCCGTTGCCCGCCGAGAAATTCCACATGTAGTTTTGAATTTTCTTAAATACAAACTGGTAGTCCTCTGGCAGGGCTTCAACCCGTGCCATCATCATTTTATACTCTTTTTTATCACCCATCATTTTTTTGAACAATTCCATCATGTTATTTTTCCTCCTCTTTTCTACAGCTGAACAAGACACTCCAAAAATATCGTACGGAATATCTTATGAAGCTAGATTGACTTTAAGACGTTGATTTTCGACGATACAAAATCCCATTTTTCCCAAAACAATTCAAGTTCCTGGCGGCCAGCTTCATTAAGTGAGTAAAACTTGCGGGGAGGCCCCATATCTGACGGTTTCTTCTCTATGTTCACCAGTTTTTTCTTTTCTAATCGCACGAGGATGGTGTAGACCGTCCCTTCCACGACTTCAGTAAACCCAAGCTCGTTCAGGCGGCGGGTAATCTCGTACCCATAGGTTTCATGGCGGCTGATGATTTCCAGCACGCAGCCTTCCAGCGAACCCTTCAGCATTTCAGTTAAATTTTCCATGTTCAGCGCCTCCTCTATTTTGTGACTTAAATTAAGTAAAACTTAGTTCTGAGGGGAATTTTTACTGAATAGCTTTTGGGAAATCACGCTATTTAGTATTACTTATTACACCTAAACAGTAACACCGAGTAGCAGGGGTGTCAACTTTTTCTTAAAAATATTTTTGCCACTTCACTATTCAGTGCTGTCGGTATCAAGTGTTACTTACTACAAGGTATGCTGTAACACGCAGTAGGGTGACTGTCAACTTGATTTATTATTTTTTAAAACCAGTTATCCCCTTGGATACAGCCATCGTGAGTTGCACTTTTACTGGTGAGTTCCACGCTTTTACTCGTGAGATTCACTTTTTCAAGAGTAAGGGCCAAAATAAAAAGCAACCTGCAACAGGCTGCTCGTTATGGTCTACAAATTATACCCACCATAAATCAGTTGGGCTTTCGTTGATGAGTACAGTTTTCAGATTGGTAACAGCCCGTTGGAATCCTTCTTCAACTGACATCAGCGGATCTTCATGTTCGATGCTGACGACGTAATCGTAACCGTATGTGCGAAGGGCGCTCATGATGTCGGACCATTCTTGCAGGCTGTGGCCGCAACCTACAGAGCGAAAGTTCCAGGCACGGCTCTGAATATTTCCATATGGCTGCATGTCGGTTAAACCATACATATTGATGTTATCCTGATCCAAGTATGTGTCTTTTGCGTGGAAGTGGTAGATTGCTCCCGCTTTCCCTAGGATTTTGATGGCCCCGACTGGTTCGATGCCCTGCCACCAAAGATGGCTTGGGTCAAGGTTGGCGCCTATTGCATCAGATGTAGCTTCCCGTAGTTTTAACAAGGTGTAGGGTGTGTGGACGAGAAAGCCCCCATGCAGTTCAAGTCCGATTTTTATATTGTGCTCATCGGCAATGGCAGCTGCTTTTTTCCAATAGGGGATCAATTTTTCTTCCCATTGCCATTTCAGCACATCTGTATATTCATTCGGCCATGGGGCGACAGGCCAGTTTGGATATTTGGCTCCTTCGTGATCACCGGCTGTACCAGAAAAGGTATTGACTACCGGGACGTTCAGTAAGGATGCAAGCTTGATTGTTTTAATCAGTGTTTCATCACTTTCTTTAGCGAATGCTTCATCTGGAGAGATTGGATTGCCGTGGCAGCTGAATGCACTGATCGTTAGTCCTCTTGTTTGAACGTCTTCGAGGTATTTTTGGCGTTTTTCTTCACTTTCCAGCAGTTCATCGAGCGGACAGTGGATATTGCCTGGATACCCGCCTGTACCGATTTCAACTGTTTTTAATCCGGAATCTGCGACATAATCAAGCATATCTTCGAATGATTTTTGAGCAAATAGCACTGTAAAAATCCCTAATTTCACAAGCCCCACCTCACCTTTTCATTAATTTATGCTCATGACCTTCCCACTTGCCGAGCTTTGATAAATGGCTTCGATTATTTTCGAAACTTTCATGGCTTCCGATGGTTTCACCAATGGTTCTGCCAGCCCCAGACAGCTATTAATAAAGTTCTCTGCCTGCTGAAGGTCTGGTGTATCCTCACCTGGCATCCATACGGCCTCACTATTTAAAAGCATGCCGTGCTTAGCCTGGTTCAAGACCAGCGGGAACACATCAAGTCCGCCCTGCGTTCCGGATAAACTTAAAACAGTTGCTTCTTCACGTATATTAGCGGCCCAAGATGTTTCGAATAATAAAGATGCTCCGTTGGCAAATTTGATATATGCCGTGGCATGGTCATCCACTTCAAATACAGAGGCATCGAAATTCCCCCACAAATTGACTTGATCGACACCCTTACTGACATAATTATATGTCGAACCTACGATTTCAATCGGTTCTGGGTCATCCATCAGCCATAAAGCCAAATCAAGCAAATGGCAGCCGTAATCGATCACACTTCCCCCGCCTTGCAATTCCTTGCTTGTAAACACTCCCCAGCCAGGGACTTTTCGTCGTCTGATTGCCTGTACACGCGCTACATATGGTTCACCGATTTCACCCGCCTGAATCATTTTCTTTGCAGCCTGGGCTTCCTTCATGAAGCGGTAATGATAAGCGGTCGATAAAACTTTACCCGATATATTTGCAGCCTCGGTTATTGCTAAACATTCCTCAGTTGTAATGGCCATTGGCTTTTCGCATAACACATGTACACCCGCTTGCAGAGCAGCAATGGAAATCTCCGCATGGAACTTGTTTGGCGTTGCAATCGTAACAGCATCCACTTCAGCAAACATTTCTTCATAATTGGTGAAAACCTTCTCGATATGAAATTCACGCGCCACTTCTCGCGCCTTCATTTCATCTATATCCTGAATGGCGTATAAAACCACTTTATCTTGAAATTTTTGAAAAGCTGGGATATGCCTTTTTTGGGCAATTCCGCCAGCACCGATAATACCCATTTTTAATTTGTACATGATGACTTTTAACCCCTTTATAAGCGGATGATTTTTCGGGATGCATTTGATTCCATCGCGCCAAGAATGACTTTTAATGATTTTAATCCTTCAACTCCTGAGACAAGTGGCTCCTCATTGTCCACCACACATTTTACAAAGTGGCTGATCACTTCGGAATCATGCTGTCCTTCTGAGTCATTAGTCTGGATGCTTCCTAATTGGATGGTTTCTGTCTTTCCATTATCATGATGGATGATCAGTGAGTATTTCGGATCGTCTTCAAGGCGCAATACCGCTTTTTCCGCATAAATGACCGTAGCATTGTCTTCTTTTGCATAAGACCAGCTGGCGGTAAGCGTTCCGATGATTCCGCTCTCCGTCCGGAGGATACAGGCCGCACTGTCATCAACGTCTGTATTTTTCTTGGCAGTCGTTTCCACAAAGGCTCCCACTTCAACAAATTCTTCTCCAAGGATATACCTTAATAAATCAGCTTTATGAACGCCTAAATCGCCCATTGCACCAATGACTGCCTGATCCTTTTTAAAAAACCAGCTTTCCCGTCCGTCCACGCTCCAGGTTTCCGGCCCGGAATGTCCAAAAGCCGTACGGAAGCTATAGACCTTCCCTACCTCCCCGCTATCGATAAGCTGCTTCGCTTTTTGATGAGAGGGAACAAAACGCTGATTATGACCAATCATTAGTATTTTGCCGCTTTTCGATGCTGCTGCATTCATTTTTTCAGCGTCTACTAAAGAAGTAGCCATTGGTTTCTCACAAAGGACATGCTTACCAGCTTCCAAGGCCGCAATTGTGATGCGTGCATGCAGGTAATTCGGGGTACATACACTGATCGCTTCAATCTCCTCATTCTTCAAAAGTTCTATATAATCAGTATATGCTTGCGCGCCATACCTTTGTGCCGCTGCATTCGCCCGGTCCGGTACAATATCACAAACGGCAATGATCTCCGTTTCCTGATGTGCAGCATACTCCGGAAAATGCCTGTTTTTTGCAATACTCCCGCATCCAATGACTCCTACCTTCACTTTGCCCATTTTGTTCTCTCCTTCACTTCAGCTCTTTGCCTGAGATGGATTCCAACGGTTCGGCTTTCCCGTAGTTCGTTACGATTCCAAATTCCGGCTTGACCCAATTAACGGCATTCTTAATCACTCGTTGAATCTCGGGATTATGGTAGGTAGGATATGTTTCATGACCTGGACGGAAATAGAAAATCCTCCCTTTTCCCCGCTGATACGTGCAACCGCTTCTAAATACCTCCCCGCCTTCAAACCAACTGACGAATATCAATTGATCTGGAGCAGGAATATCAAAATGTTCCCCGTACATCTCTTCCTTTTCTAGCTCTATATATTCTCCGATTCCATCAACGATAGGATGACTTGGTTCGACAACCCAGAGCCGTTCCCTTTCATCCGCCACCCGCCATTTCAAATCGCAAGTCGTGCCCATTAATCGTTTGAAGATCTTTGAAAAATGACCGGAATGGAGGACGATGAGTCCCATTCCCTCGAGTACTCGCTTGTGAACCCTTGCAATGATTTCATCCTGAACTTCATCATGTGCAACATGCCCCCACCAAAGAAGTACATCGGTTTGTTTCAGTGCTTCTTCGGTTAATCCATGCTCTTCTTCATCGAGAGTGGCGGTTCTCACCTCGACCTGCCCGCTTTGTAAAAAGCCGGCAATTGCACCATGGATACCATCCGGATATACTTTTGCTACTTCAGGCTTTGTTTTCTCGTGGCGAAACTCATTCCATACCAGGACTCTCATGAACAACCTCCTCCATTCAAGATTCATTTCACGGCAACTTGCTTTGCATGTTTAACTATTACCTCTTTATTCATAACGCAAACGTTTGCGTTAGAGTAGATCAAAATATAAGAACACACTTTATCCCTTTAAAGTATGAATTTTCAAAAATAATAGTGATAATCTATATTGTAAATTTATGTTAGCAAAAATCAAGCCTTAATTGGTAAAACATTTCTACATTTTTCTTTTAATTTCCTTTTCGGCACCAAAATGCGACTCCCGTTTTATGATTTTGGTAGGAATGCTGATACTCTTTTCCATCATTTCCGGATTTGCAATTAGATCGAACACGCATTTTGCCGCCTCATACCCTAACTGATACGTATGGATATCAACCGTTGTCAGCGGCGTACTTAAAAATTCTATGAATTCCGAGTGGTTAAAACAGACGACGCTTATTTGCTGTGGCACTTTCAAGTTCTTTTCAGCCAACACTCCAAGCAAGAGAACACCCAATAAAAGATCCATAACCAAAAAAGCGGTTGGTGCCTCTTTCAATTCCAGCAATTCGTCAATCGCCTTTATTCCATCCGTTCGATTTAAAGGAATCAATTTGATATATTCCTGCCGTACATCCAACCCGGCCTGTTCCATCGCTTGTTGAAAGCCTGTCAAGCGGTCCTGGATCACCTCAAACTCGGGACTGCCTCCTAAAAAGGCAATTCGCTCATGTCCAAGACTGATTACAAACTCCGATACTTCCCTGGCCGCTTGAACATTATCGTTATCAATGAATGTGATACCGCTCATGTTCGTGCTTGGCTTCCCTATCAAAACGAACGGGAAGCCCTGCTTTAATAAGTATGGCACCACTTTATCGTCCTTTTTAGAATACAAAACAATCATCCCATCAACTCTTCTGCCCTGAACCATCTTCACGACATCCTCAAAGATGGCATCCTCCGTCTCCCCGGTTGTCAGAGAAAGACTGTACCCTTCTTTATTACAGAAATCGCCGATGCCTCGGATCACTTCTGGAAAAAAGGGATTATAAAGTGATTCCCTTGCCGAACTTTTCATGACGATCCCAATAGCCTTAGTTGACTTCGTGACTAAGTTCCGGGCATTTTCATTCATATGATAGCCCATTTCCTTTAATACCTTGCGTACTTTACGCTTTGTCTTTTCACTGATTGTCGGGCTGTTATGGATTACACGCGATACCGTTGATGGTGCGACATTCGCTTTTTTGGCAACGTCTTTAATAGTAACAGACAAATTCATCAACACTCCCCGTTCACCGCACATGGTTTAATATTCCCTATATTTAAATAGTTATTTAACGGCTCCATCTGCAATTCCTTTGATAATTTGCCTCTGAGCAAAAAAGTACGCAATGATGACTGGAATGATGGATAAAGTAAGTCCAGCCAAGGCAAGATGCCATTGCTTCGTATATTGACCGAAAAAGAAGAATAATTTAAGCGGAATGGTCTCCGATCCCGCTCCGCCAATAACAAGGGATGGCAGCAAATAGTCATTCCATATCCAAATGACATTTAAGATGCCAACTGTAATCGACATCGGTTTTAATAATGGAAAGATGATATACCAAAATACCTGAAACCGGTTAGCACCATCAATCTTTGCTGCCTCATCAAGTGAGATGGGAATCCCTTTTAAGGTACCATGATATAAGAATATGGAAAGACTGCAGCCAAAACCTAAATACATGAAAATCAGTCCGGCCTTGTTCAACATCCCTAGCTGTCCGAATTGGGCAACGAGCGGTATCATCACAGACTGAAACGGAATTAGCATGGCTGCTACAAACACGAAGAAAAGCAGGGAACTTATTTTACTTTTGTTTCGGGAAAGGGCGTATGCTGCCATCGCAGAAAAAATGATGATGATGACTACACTGACGCCCGATATCAATAAGGAATTGAATAAAGTCCGGAGGAAATCCAATTGCTCGAAAGCTTGAATGAAGTTTTCGAATGTCCAGGTTTCAGGCAGTCCCAGCGTATCGGCAAATATATCCCGTTTCATTTTGAAAGCATTTACAAGCATTAAATAAAACGGAGTGAGCCATAATACGGCCAAAATGAATCCGATGAATCCAATCAGCCACAATTTCCATTTTCCCCTCATCACAGCTCAACCTCCCGTTTTTTATTGAAATAGACCTGTGTCAGCGAAACAACCGCCACGATCACGAAAAAGATAACGGCTTTTGCCTGTGCATATGCCATATCGTTTTCGGTGAAGGCCGATTTTACAATGTTCATCGCAACCATTTCAGTTGAATTATAGGGAGCTCCATTCGTCAAAGAAAGATTTTGATCATAGATCTTGAACGAGTGGGAAAGCGTCAAAAACAAACTGACGGTAAAAGCGGGTGCCACTAGTGGAAAAGTTATATGGCGAAAACGCTGGAAGCTGTTAGCTCCATCAATTTTTGCCGCTTCGATCAAGTCTTCAGGTACAGCCTGCAAATAGGCAATATAAATGATCATGATATATCCGGCCATTTGCCATGATGTTAAAATGATCAATCCCCAAAAACCTGTATCAGTCGTTGATAACCATCCATTAAATGCTTCGATCCCAGTCAAATCACCAATCGCACCGAAGACCTTAATAAAAATGAACTGCCAAATAAAGCCCAGAATCAAACCGCCTATTAAATTGGGCATAAAGAAAACCGTCCGCAATATGTTGCTTGATTTAATTTTCGAAGTCACGATGAGAGCCAAACTTAATCCGATGATATTGATTACCACAATTGCCGCTACGGAAAATTTAATGGTGAACCAAAATGTATCAAGGAACCCTTTATCCGTAAACAAGTCCATATAATTCTTAAGACCGATGAAATCCGGCGTCCCTAAACCGTTCCAATTCGTAAAGGAATAATAAAATCCGTAGATGAGTGGCACGATCACAACCAAAATGAGTGCAGCAAGAACAGGTGTCAAAAACAGCCAATATGCGGCATCCCGATTTCTCAACGAAACCGACCTCCTTGAAATGATTTAATAGTTAATGGTTTTAGATCATGACTGGGTTATTTGATGAATCCCTTGTCGAGGCAATTTCCCTAGGTGACTTTTCTATAACAAGGAACAACCAATCGGCACAGTTTTCATGCCGATCGGTCACTTGCATTTCCCAATACTTATTTGCTATGAATCTTCTCCCAATTTTCAATGTTCTGTTGGACAAGTTCCTCCCAAGTCAATTTACCGGTTACGTATTTTTGGACACTTGCCCCAAGATCATCGTTCCAACCAACCGGATATCCATTAAACACCCAGCCAATCGTGTTTCCTTCTTGGGAGTATTTATAAATTTCTTTTGAAATTGGATCGGCAATTTTTTCGACATCATATCCTTCATATGCAGGAATGAATTTAAAGTCTTCCAAAACGGCCTTTTTCCCTTCCTCGGATGTATACATCCAGTCGAGGAACTTCTTCGCTGCTTCTTGTACCTTTTCATCCGATTTCTTGTTCACTGCCCAATAGTTCGGTACGCCGACCGGCATGCCTGCAGAGTCTCCATTTGGAATCGGGATGATGCCAATTCCCTTTTCAGCTAACTCAGGGTCCATATCATATACTGTGTTATACACCCAGTTGCCTTGCTGAATGATCGCAACCTTTTCAAGTGAGAACAGCTCTTCCACTTGTTGGGAGTAATCGAGACTTGCTGTCGGCTGGACGGAATATTTATTTTGGATATCGACCATTTGTTTAAACTTGTCACCATCCGTGAATTTAACCGTTGGAGCCTTACTTGCCTCTAACACATTCCCATCAAACTCCGGTGCTAAGAAAACATTGGATAAATGGTTTCCTGTCACCCACTTCTCTTTGACCGGATAAGCGAAAACTGCATCGATTTTCAATTTGTCTTTTTGCGAATCCATTTTCTTGACTGCCGCCTCTAAGGCTTCATAACTTGTAATTTCATCAGGATTAATTCCGGCTTCTTTAAATATCCGCTTGTTATAAATCAAGCCGTATCCTTCCTGGTTAAATGGAAGTCCAAGGACTTGCCCGTCCTCTTCCACGCCATCCAAAGTGCCATCAAGTGCTGCAGCAGCAGCCTTCGTATCCTTTAAATCCGTTAATCTATCTTTATATTGTTCAACATCCACCGGTCCGCCAATGTTAAAGACCGCCGGCTCCTCACCTGAAGCGAACTTTGCCGTAATGGCTGATTTATAATCATTTCCGCCGCCAACCGTCGATACCTTGATCTTTACATCTGGATTCTCTTTTTCGTATTGTTTTGCCAATGACTCGAATTGCGACTTGAATTCTACCTTGAATTGAAATATATCCAGCGTCACGACATCCTTTGAGTCGCTATTTCCACCAGTTGAAGAGGAGCATCCAGCCAAAATCACACTAAAAACTAATAAAACAGTAAGAATTCCCCCGTACCATTTTTTACGCTTCATGCCTACCGACTCTCCCTTTTTCATAAGATTCATGCAATTTTAAGAAAACGTTTGCATAAAATAGTAAAATAAAAGCCTTTCATTCTATAAAGATCATGGTCTATCGTACTTCTTTTACATCACCTCCTCACAGAAATTTTTGCAAACGTTTACATTTATGCGCTTTATATTACCACCAAATTCCATACTTTACAATAAAATTGTAGTATATTGTAAAAAAAGGATATCAAGAACTCTCTTAACCTAATTATATGATTCAGAAACCTATGATTATTCCTTTATCCGATTATTTATTGTACGGGCATTTTCATTCATGGCATTGCCTACGAAAAAAGGGAAACCCGTCGGTTCCCCTCTTTTCACTTCAATATCATCTTCACATTGGATGAACCGTATTCATCCTTCAATTCATAATATTTATCGCTTGCTTGTCCAAATTCTTTAAACACACCGCTAATGATCAATTCATTCGTTTCCTTATCAACGACACTGTACTTGATCTTGCTTTTTCCGAACTTTCTGTCATCCACTTTTAAAAGGATCATCTTGGACACCTCCACATTTAATGGCTGCACTCCTCAGGGTGTGTGGTTTCTTACTTACATAATATAACAAAATATTAGGAATTTACAGATTTTTCGCATTGCAAAATAAAAAAGCCTATTAGGCCTTTTCATTCGCATATACCATATCCGCCTCACAAATCGCATCAGGACTTCGAGATATCCAGGAATCCTTCACCAAATACGTCCCTAACATCATGTATCGCTATAAAAGCATTGCTATCCGTCGACTGCACTATTCTCTTTAACTTTAGTACCTCTTGCTTACTTATAACGATATATAAAATATCCTTGGATGCCTTTGTATAGTATCCATGACCGCTAAAAACAGTGACCCCCCGGTCCATCAATTCGGTTACTTGTTTTGCAATCTGGTCCGCTTCATTTGAAATGATGGTAATCGCTTTTTTCGGGTTCAATCCCTCAATGATGAATTCCATCGTTTTTGTTCCAATATAAAGCATAAGGATAGTGAGCATCAGGCCTTCTGCACCAATGATGAAATAAGAGGAGAACGCAACGATCAAATCGAAAAACAGAAGTCCATAGCTTAAGCTCCATCCCAAATACTTATTCGTAATTCGGGCCAGAATCGTCGTACCGGCAGTAGTGCCTCCGACACGAATGATCATGCCAATTCCTGCACCGGCAAAAACTCCGCCAAATATCGCATTGATAACCAATTCATCTGAAGAAATCGTCCAACTTTCGGTTAAATGAAGGAAAAGTGAATTAAATGCAACGGCTATGATTGTATATACCGTTGTCATTTTCGACAAATATTTATAACCGACGATCAGCAGGAAAGCGTTAATGATCAAACTTAACAGCCCTGGTGACCATTCAAAAAGATAAAATAAAATGATGGTTATCCCCGTGACTCCCCCCTCACCAAGTTCATTGGGAATGACGAAAAGATTTATTGCCAAAGCGAAAATAAAAGCTCCTATTAAGATAAAGAAAACATCTAAAGAAATCTTTTTCATATTTATTACCCTTCCTTTATGTAATGGTTAATGTGAATTCGGTAATTTCACTGCTCTATAGTAACATGGAATTCCATTTAATCCTTCAAAGATTTGAAGGTTTAACAAAAAGACTACCTTGGAAGTTAGATTATCTTCAATGAACGGGCTTAATACATACAAATGGGACTAATTTTCACTAAGCTCTTTTATACATTAGCTTAACAAAGCCGCTGCCCATTCAAACATCATTAGCCTCCTTCACCCAAAATTTATTTTTATGTTAGTTTCATGTTTCTCGACTTGGTTCAAATAACCAACCGCACGCTTTTGATTTGTGTCTTTTTTTGACCTTTGATTACTCCCAGATTGGATTTTTAATTTATTATCAGTCCTTTTTCAAGGCTTGACAGTTTCATTGGGTCATGATTAGAATATTTTATATGTTAACCTGTTTTTATTTTAGTTAACATATAAAAAGGAGAATGGGCATGCTCAGTGAAAAACAATTACCTTGTTGGGAAGAAAAAATAAAGAAGGAACTGGCTTATTTAGAAGAGATATCGCAAAAGCGTGAACTCGTATCGACGGCATTCGCCGAGCAGGCATGGCTTATGATCAATGGGTGCAGGATGCTGAATCTAGCTTCTAATAACTATTTAGGATATGCAGGGGATGATCGGCTGAAAAAGGCGATGGTGGATGCAGTACATACATATGGTGCAGGAGCAACGGCTTCACGTTTAATTATTGGCAATCATCCCCTTTATGAGCAAGCCGAACAAGCTCTTGCCGATTGGAAGAAAGCCGAGGCGGGACTCATTATCAACAGTGGATATAACGCGAACCTTGGAATAATATCCACCCTGCTGTCCCGAAACGATATTATTTATAGCGATAAATTGAATCATGCAAGCATTGTCGATGGAGCTCTTTTAAGCCGTGCAAAGCATATACGCTATCGTCATAATGATTTAGATCATTTAGAAGCATTTTTGAAAAAAGCACCAATTGAAGCACGTAAATTAATCGTGACGGATACTGTCTTCAGCATGGACGGTGACTTTGCTTATCTCGAAGACCTCGTTCGGTTAAAGGAACGTTATAACGCAATGTTAATGACAGATGAAGCGCACGGAAGCGGCATCTACGGTAAAAACGGTGAAGGTTATGCCGGTCATCTCCAACTTCAAAATAAAATAGATATCCAAATGGGAACATTCAGTAAAGCGCTCGGTTCATTCGGTGCCTATGTCGTCGGAAAGAAATGGCTAATCGACTATTTAAAAAATCGCATGCGCGGATTCATTTATTCAACTGCACTTCCCCCGGCCATTCTCGGTGCCATAAAAACAGCGATTGAACTTGTACAGCAAGAACCAGAACGCCGCTCACTGCTCCAAACACATTCAGAACATTTTAGAGAAGAACTCACATATAACGGGTTTAATATTTGCGGAAGCCGATCACAAATTGTTCCTATCGTCATCGGGGAAAACGAAAAAGCGATGGAATTTGCCGCACGTTTACAGAAAGAAGCCATTGCAGCTATTGCTGTCAGGCCGCCGACCGTTCCTGAAAATGAGGCGAGAATCCGGTTTACCGTAACAGCTCTCCACGATAAAAAAGAGCTTGATTGGGCAGTTGAAAAGATTTCAATCATTGGAAAGGAAATGGGTGTTATTGAATGAAACAGCCGAATTTAGTCATGCTTCCTGGGTGGGGAATGGAAAAAGGCGCGTTTGAACCGTTAATCAAACCGCTGGCAGATGTATTCCACCTTTCATTTATAGAATGGAGAGATATGAAAGCACTAAATGACTTTGAAGAAAGAGTCATAGACACAATCGCTTCCATCGATGGTCCAGTTTATATACTGAGCTGGTCATTAGGATCACTAGTATCACTTGAACTTGCAAGTTCGTATCGAGAAAAAATAAAAGGTTTTATCCTTTTTGGTGCAACAAGTCGGTTTATAACAGGAGAGAATTATTCATTTGGCTGGGATCCACGAATGATCGAGCGCATGAAGAAACAGCTACAACGCAATAAAGAGAAGACTTTGGCTTCTTTCTATGAAGCGATGTTTTCCAAAGCTGAAAAAGAAGAAGGTTTATATCATCAATTCATCAAGACCATTCAAAGCGAGTTTTATGGAGATGATGTGTTTTCGCTTCTTATTGGCTTGAATTATTTACTTCAGAAAGATGCTAGAGCAAGCCTCAACAGGATTGAAGCCCCCTTTTTACTGCTTCATGGGAGGGAAGACAACATTTGCCCACTCGAAGCCTCATCTTTCATTAAAGAAAACCTCGGTGGGAAAGCCGAGTTTCATATTATCGAAGGCGCTGGCCATACTCCGTTTTTCACAAGACCACAGGAATGTATGCAGCAGATAAAAACATTTATTCAAAAGGAGTACACTCATGATTGATAAGCGATTGTTAAGTAAGCGGTTCAGTGAACATGCGAAAACATATGACGCGTATGCCAATGTTCAAAAAAACATGGCAAAACAATTAGTGGATTTTCTTCCTGAAATAAACACCAACCATGTAACCAATATTCTTGAAATTGGCTGCGGAACTGGTTACTTAACCAGGTTACTCGTCAAAATATTCCCTAATGCTGCTATTACGGCTGTTGATTTGGCACAAGGAATGGTCGAAGTGGCGAAAGGAATGACAGATGAAGAACGTGTTACATTTTTATGTACGGATATCGAAGAAATGGCGCTTAATGAACATTACGACTTGATTATTTCCAATGCAACGTTTCAATGGCTGAATGATCTTCCTGCAACCCTTGAAAAACTGTTTACACGATTAACGGCTGAAGGAAGCCTCACATTTTCAACGTTCGGAATAGATACCTTTCAAGAGCTTCATATGTCATATGAACAGGCGAAGGACAAGCTTCAGCTAGCCATTGATAGTTCACCAGGTCAAGTGTTTTATTCTCTAGAAGAATTATCCAAAGTTTGTGAAGAAGCAATCTCTTTTTCAACAGCAGTTCCAATCGAGATAACAAAAATGGAAGAGTTTGAACTGGAGTACTTTCAGACAGTACGTGAATTTTTCACTTCAATTAAAAAGATTGGTGCGGCTAACAGCAACAAAGAAAACTACTGCCAGCGCCCTTCCTTTTTTCGAGAGTTAATCAACATATACGACAAAGAATATCGAAATGAATTAGGTGTGAAAGCAACCTATCACTGTTTGTTCTTAAAGATAAAAAAATATGATCAAGCAGAAGATAACTCTGGATACAAGCAAAATATTATACATGATTGCAGGCCCGATTGACCAGGTTCCAATCCAAGCGATTTCTGCCGCCTCTCATTTGGAAAGGCGGCGACTATTTAATGATCAGCTCATGAGAGTGTGTTTTATAGCTTCATCCAAAAACCTTGCCATCCGTAATATTGACCACTCGATCACATAAATCCAACATTCTTTCATCGTGCGTTACCATGATGGCCGCTTTATTTCTTGACTTCACCTCATGTGCAAGCATTTCAACAACATCCCTGCCTCTTTTGGAATCAAGACTTGCAGTTGGTTCATCCGCTAAAATGATTTCTGGGTCATTCATCAGCGAACGGGCGATGGCTACACGCTGCCGCTCACCGCCCGACAGTGCTTCCGGCAAGTGATCTGCCCGATGTCCAAGTCCAAGGTGGCCAAGCAATTCTTCCGCTTTTTTCATGGTTTTTTTATCCCGCTTGCCAATCAGTTCAGAAAGTAGCAAAAGCTGATCCCGTACGGTGAGATATGGCACAAGATTCGATGATTGGAATACAAACCCGATCTTTTCAAGGCGCACTCTAGTCAATTCTTTTGGGGATAGAGTTGTAATATCCTCATCATTCAGCAGTAAGCGGCCTTTGCTCGGAGATAGTAAGGCACCTGCTATCGAAAGAAAAGTACTTTTTCCTGAACCTGAAGGACCCACGATGGCGACGAACTCCCCCGCCCTCACATTCAGGGAAATATTATCAAGGGCTGTCACCTTATTATCGCCTTCCCCATAAATCTTACTGACGTTTTCAAATAATAGTTTATCCCCCATCATGATACCCTCCCTATCGCTTCAATCGCATCTATCTTCGCTACTCGGTATAGTGATAGCAGTGAACCTAATACGGATACAACCAAAAGTAACACGGAATATTTAACGACCAAATCGGTACTCAATTCAAATGGCATTCCTTCTGGCATGATTAACGTGACTCCATATGTCAGGGCAGCACTGATGGCTATGCATGTCACGGCAAGCAGCATTACTTGACCAACAATACTTTTTGCCAGGTAGCCCGTATTGGCCCCAAGTGCTTTAAGGACTCCAAATTGATTCGTCTTCTGCAAGGTAATCACATAAAAGAATACCGCCAAAACGAAAGCTGCGATGACAAACAAGAAGGCAATCATCATCGTCAACGTACCCTGTTCCTCTTTGTATCCTGGTATACTCTGAAGTGATTCTTCTTTTGAAATGAGCGTTAGTCCTTCAGGCAATGATTCACGTACATTTTCTTCTGCCTTCGAATCCATTTGCACGGCTATTGTGCTGATTGAATCTTTCTCTTGATTTTTTAATGCAGGATTAATCTCCTGCCACCCCTTAACATTCATGTAAACTACCGGTGAGTGGCTGTAAGACTGCTTTTCAGTAAATCCAACAATGGTGAAAACCTTACCTGATAAGTCATCTTTAAGTGAATCACCCAATTTATACCCCACTTCTTTTAAAGAACGATCTGCTACTACTTCACCTTGTTTCTCAATGTCATAGTTCGTTCCTTCAATGACCTTCGGTGCTAAAATGCCACTGGCATCGGTCGCAAAAATGGTGACATCCGTTTTCTCCGATGAGCCGATTTTATTCAATATGATCATCATTTGCCCCAGACCTTCGGCTGCTTTAACATCCGCCGAAGCCCGGATTTCATCCAGCTTCTCCATGGATATGATCGATCGGTTCAATTTATTTTTGGAGTCATGCTCCATTACGAAATAGTCGGCCTTCATGTTTTGTATGGATGAAGCATTATCCGAAGAGAGTCCATTAGCTAATCCTGAAATGATAAAGACAAGCAAAGCGACCAACACCATGATCAGTCCAATCAGCAGATAACGTAACTTTGAATGCTTTAGTTCACGTATTGCCAAAAACATTATTTCATCTCCCATTCCTTCTGTTTACCGATCAAGTCCTACTTGATTCGGTATGACCTGATTGTAAACAATCAATATGAATGGAAGATGAACAACTGATTACATAAGGGGCAACCGTATATAAAAAGTGGTCCCTTTACCGAGTTCGCTTTGAACTTCGATCGTTCCCCCATGAAGTTCAACCGTCTTCTTTGTAATCGAAAGTCCTAATCCGCTTCCTGTTTCACTCCTGTTCCTCACTTTGTCGACTTTATAAAACCGATCAAAGATATAAGGGAGGTCTTCTTCCGGAATTCCCATACCCGTATCCGCAATCATCACTTCAACAGCACTGCCTATTTTTTTAATCAGAATATTGATCGAACTGCCGCTTTCCGAGTATTTAATGCTATTGGTTATCAAATTCGTCCATACTTGATTTAAAAGTTTCTCATCTGCAGAAATGGAGGTTGAAGGCAAATCCATTTCGATCACCATATCTTTTTCCCGCCAATTCCATTCCAGCATGAACAACACTTGCCGTATTTGTTGCGCTAAATCGAATTGGGACTGTTGCAGCGGATCATCCACTTTATCCAACGAAGCAAGCATGAGCAGCTGTTTGCTTAACAACGACATGCGCCTGCTTTCTTTTTCAATAATGGACAAGTACTGATTTCTTTGTTCTTTTGTTAATTCCTCCGATTGAAGTGTTTGGGAAAAACCTTGGATGGATGCAAGCGGAGATTGAATTTCATGGGATACATTCGATACGAACTCCTGCCTCATATCATCCAACCGTTGGATACTATGAGTCATTTTCGAGAAATGCTCTGCCAAATCCCCTATCTCATCGCTTCGGCTGACATTCAATTCACTACTATAATCCCCATCGGCGATTCTTTTTGTAGCTTCCGTTAATTTCGTAATCGGCTTAACGATGAAATGCGTGTTAATGATTACAAATAAAAAGCTGAGAAGGAGCGTGAGTACAAGCAAAACTGCAAGGAAAAAGCGGAATTCACCAAACTGCAGCTCTATATTCGGCCTTACAAACAATGCGTGTTTTTCACCATTGACGTCCATCGGGACCCCAATGCTATTAATCAATACATCTTCAAAAAATCCGGTAATAAATAAACCATTATTATAATGGGCGATCCCTTGATAGGTCTTCCCGTTCAAAACTGCAGAAATCGTGTCTGGATCCAATGCCGTTTCCCGAAACGGCTCACCGTATAAAGTTCCTTCACCTTGCTCATTAAATAGATACATTTGATAGTGCAATCCTGCAATATGATTTAAATACGCATCAATATCCTGATCAGGATTTTCCTCATATAAGGAGACGATATCATTTGCGACTTTCTTTATTTTCTCACCATTGTTGGGTTTTTGAACCTGATGATAATAAACATTGGAAATTAAAAAAGCGATGACACTGGCAAGCACCATGATTAAAATGGTTTGAATAACTATCCTGAAATAAAGTGTTTTCACTTCTTGTTGACCTCCAGTTTATAACCTAAGCCACGGACAGTCGTTATAACAAAATCATCGGTCCGCCCCGCAAATCGTTCTCTTAACCGTTTAATATGGACATCGACCGTCCGATCATCCCCTTCAAAATCAGCACCCCATACCAATTCAATAAGCTGCTCACGCGTAAAGACTTGATCAGGAAAGCTCCCCAGCTGAGCTAGCAGCTCGAATTCCTTAAGCGGCAGTAGCAGCGTATTCCCCATTATTCGAACTTCATAACTTTTACGGTCAATGACCGTTTGATTCAATGAGATTGATTCAGAATTCACCATACGGTACCTTCGCAATAGCGCTTTTATCCGGAATAGAAGTTCCCGTGGCTCGAATGGCTTCACGAGGTAATCATCCGTACCCGCAAAATACCCCTTTTCCTTATCGATAAGTTGATCTTTAGCTGTCAATAAAATGACCGGCAGATCATATTGATCCCGGATTTCCTTACAAAGATCCAGTCCGTTTTTAAACGGCATCATAATATCGACAACCGCCAGATGGATCCGTTCCTTCTCCAGTATCAAGGAAGCCTCATTCCCGTCCTTTGCTTCCGATACCATGTATCCTTCCTTTTCCAAGTGAAATTTAAGCAACTCCCGAATATGCCGATCATCATCCGCGATTAATATATGTATCAAAGAAACCACATCTCCACTTCTTTTATAAACTTACAATAGCAATAATTGATGCTGTAAAACAACAAATACTAATTCAATCTCCAGTTCCTTATTGACTAGTTTGCCACTAATATACAGCACCCTCTTATTTTTTATTAAAGGATAAAGTAAAAAATCGGACAGAGGTCCCTATTTCTATAGTAAATGTCATATTCATACTATTTCAGCGGAAGAGAATTATAGTTCCAAAAATCATCGTTTTAAATATGACTGTCCATAATGAAAATACCCACAAGGGATTTAAAAAAAAGGTTTAAAATATTCTGAATATAAACTATAATTGTTTTATTTTAAAACATCTAGGAGGGTCACTATGGGAGTAGTAGAGAAAATCAGCACTTTTGCTGGTAAAACGTTTACCATTTGGGTCATTATATTTGCCATTATCGCTTATATCTTGCCTGATCATTTTAAATGGATTGGAGCCTATATTGTTCCATTATTAGGAATTGTCATGTTTGGCATGGGACTTACACTATCAGCATCGGATTTTAGAGAAGTTTTTCGGCGTCCAAAAGAAGTGGCATTAGGGGTAGCAGGACATTTTATCATTATGCCATTACTGGCATTTGCATTAGCAATAGGGTTCGATTTACCGAAAGAAGTGGCCGTTGGGGTTATTTTGGTTGGATGCTGCCCTAGTGGAACAGCATCCAATGTCATGGTGTTTCTTGCGAGAGGAAATGTTGCGCTTGCAGTTGCCATTGCTTCTGTTTCCACTATTCTAGCGCCTATCGTAACCCCCCTGCTTATTTTGCTCTTGGCAAGTAAATGGGTCGATATCAGTATTGGATCATTATTCATCTCCATCATTCAAGTGGTAATCATCCCTTTGTTGCTTGGATTCATCGTTAAAAAGTTTTTCGGTAAACAGGCAGAAGCTGGGGCAAAGGCTCTTCCTCTAGTATCTGTCATTTCTATCGTTCTGATCGTATCTGCCGTAGTGGCTGGCAGCCAAGCTCAGCTGGCTAAAACAGGTTTGCTTATTTTTGCGGTTGTCGTTCTTCATAATGTTCTTGGTTTTCTTCTCGGCTTTTTCTTTGCTCGATTATGCGGGATGGATTTAGCTAAACAGAAAGCTGTTGCCATGGAGGTTGGTATGCAGAATTCCGGTTTAGGTGTAGCTATAGCAACGGCCCACTTCTCGCCTTTGGCCGCTGTACCTAGTGCCATTTTCAGTGTTTGGCATAATATATCAGGTTCCGTTCTGGCCTTTATTTTCAGTCGCATGAAAGATAAAAAAAATGCAGGGACAAATAATTCGATAAAAACAGACGTATCATAATATTGTTGGATGAATAAAAAAAGCCGATTGAATAATCGGCTTTTTTTATGTGAATCAACCATCCCCGCCTTTGAAATTCAAAGGAAAATATCAATGATTGTGGGTTCGATTCTTACGGAATATTTTAATCTTTCATATTTAAAGGGCGATTTCCCATTTCCCGATAGATGAACTGATTGCCCTTGTTGGGAGTATTTTTTTGAACTACCTGCTATACTACTAGATAAAAGTAAGTTATGGAATTTGCTAATGATTCGGGTTATAGTAATTGATATCATTTTAAGGATGAGGAATATAATGTCACCAAAAATAAAATCTTCAAGAAAAATTGCTAAATATTCATTAATGATCATGGGAGCGGGTTATATTGCAACCACTCCATTTCAAGGTACGTTGCCACTGGATTTATTACATGGAGGGTTTGAGGCAGGATTAGTTGGTGGTCTGGCAGATTGGTTTGCAGTCACTGCATTATTCAGGCACCCCCTTGGATTACCGATCCCCCATACAGCGCTTTTGCCCAACAATCGTAAAAGAATGACAAATGCACTTGTTTCGATGCTAAAAAATGACTGGCTTTCTAAGGAAAGTATTCAAGACAAAGTAAAACATGTTCCTTTTACAGAAAAATTGATTCCCATTTTAGTAAAAGAGGTACAAAGTGATACTTTTAGAAAAGTCCTGATTAAACTTATCAAGCAATTGATTTGTTATATAGATATAGAAAAGATTACACCTTTCGTTGCAAAAAAAATTGAATCATCACTTTCTAACATAGACATGGGCAAGATTCTTCATCTAGTAAGTTCAGAGTTACTTAATGAACAATTCGATAAGAAGGCTCTGGATCATGTTTTGAAAAAAGCGGAAGATTGGTTAAGGAAAAAACAAACCAGCCGTCGACTTGGCACTGTTTCCATGGATGTACTAAGCAAGATTGAACTGGATGGCATGCTTCAGTTTGCGGTCAAATCCATTCAAAGTCTGCTTAACGAAGAGAAACTTGGGAATATCATACAAAACCTTTTGTTAAGTGTCGTAAATAATTTACAAAACGAGAAAGAACCAAATAGAGAGGCTTTAATCTTATATATCCGAAATGAGATACAAGGCATTAACCATAACCGGGAACTGTTAGAAGGAGTTGAAAAATGGAAAAAACAACTTCTGACAAAATGGGAACCTGAAGCGACAATAATGGGAAGTCTACAACAAATTCAACAAGATGCGTTAGATTTCGTAGAAGGTGAACATTTCATGGATACTTACCTGACTCCAATGATTCAGCACGTACTGGACAACATAAAAGAGAATAGCACGAACATCGATCAATGGATACAGAAACAAATTACTGTTCTCATTGAAAAAAATCATACGCAGATCGGTAAGCTTGTACAGGAAAATTTAGATAAGCTAGACAATGAAACACTGATTGATATGATGGAAAATGGTGTAGGAAAAGACTTACAATGGATTCGTGTGAACGGAGCGGTCTGTGGTTTTATAATAGGGCTTATCCTGACAGGTGCACAGGCTCTGCTTAAGCTGTTATAATTCAGGCACCTTCGCCGATATTGTAACGGAAGAATACTGTCATTACTAAATCAATTGGGGCTGATTCGCTGCCTTTATATTCCTTATACAATTAGTTTGCCACCAATATGCAGGAACCTCTTTTTTCGAAAATGAAGAGATAACCAAAAAGTAGCCAAGGTTTTCAAGAAACACCTTGGCTAGCTTTTCATTTTGTACAACATATTCATCAAAGCCCCACTTAAAGCAGGGCTTCAATTAACTAAGGTTTGAATTGCTGATCACTAAGCCAGCCATCAATATGATCTAAATTAAAAATCAGCAAATTATCGATGGGTCTGAGATGGGGTATCTTTTTATTTAATATTAGATCATTGATTTCCTCTTCGGTAATTGGATAATTTACCGACTCAAGGTAAATTATTAAACTTTTTATACCATAGGCTTTCCTCATTTAATCACCTCCCACCAAATTCTCCTTATTCAACATAAAGAAAACTTAGTGCTAGATATTAAATGTAAGACCGCTCAATACTTTATACCCGCTTTTCGAACGAATAATCACTTTTACTTTATGTAAAGAACTAATGGACTTTAAAGGCGCTTTAAATGAGGAAATTAATCTAATGAATAGGGATTCCTCTCCTCGATTATCTCCACTTCATCCCATTCCACAGATTTGGAGTACATATATTTATCGGTTCGTTCAACCCCCATCTTTTTAGCAAGTTCAGTGTTTGTTGTATCCAGCAATACTTTTCCAGTTTCACTTTCTTCAGATGCCTCTTTTTTAAAATTCAACTGGGACACCAAGCATGTCTCCGATAATACCGCCATACAGACTTGGTAACACTCTTTGTTTTAGATTAAATCTCAAAAAACTTTTACTATCGTCTTCCCATCTGTCTACCATTCTTCTGCCTGCCATTGATTCCACCTACTTTTTATTTAAGTACTATTTTGTCACCTTCAGTACTCCTTGATTAATTTAAATGTGCTTGGTTGGTGTTTTAGGTTTGAGAGATGGTTATAATCGGCACTAGGTAACCTCATCTTAAACGCTTCATTACTTATTTTTGGAGACTAAAACAATAATTTTTCTGTTCTTAATCTTTTTATAAAGTTGTCTAAAGCATCACTTTCATTATTAAATTTTGTAATAGAACCTGTAACCACACTAGCCCTTTCATCAGTTACATAAACTGCCCATTGATCACCATCAACTGTAATTCCTACCTCATTTTCTCTTTGTGGATGTTCATTAAACCAATTGTAACGTTTTAATTTCTCTTGCTCGATTATTTCTTTTGCTTCCAATTGTTTCATTTGTTTATTCTCCTTTAATTTAAATAATTAGAAAAATATATCTTTGAAGTAATTACTTAATTTCTTTTAACATCCCTAATCCTTTAAGCCATTCTACAGGTAAAGGAAGTTCATATTGAATTCCCCCTCCTGACCTTAGCCGCACCAGCCACACCGCCGATTCCGAGTGCCATCAACAGGCCGTTCTGGCGCTGTTCCTCGGTTAGCTGGTTGCAAAGTGGATAAAAAAATAAATTATATAAGTTATAAGATATAAAAAAGCCCCTTATAAGGGGCTTTTTCTATTGTGCATATTAGGGGAACAGCTCAATAAATATTATAGGCGGTTGAAGCGAATAAGTTAATCTAATGAATAGGGCTTCCTCTCCTCAATTATCTCAACTTCATCCCAGTCTACATATTTGGAATACATATATTTATCTGTTCTTTCAAATTCCATTTTCTTTGCAAGTTCAGTGTTGGTTGTATCCAACAGCACTTTACCTGTTTTTCCATCTTCAGACACAGAAAATAACTCACCTTTATATTTTGCCTTTGAATTTATCTTAAATAAATTTTCTACTTCTTCTACAGAAACATTTTTTATATAAATATTCTCATCTAAATGTTTAAAACCATGAGATAGGTCAGATTGTTTATTACTTATTAATCTTATTGATTTATCTTCCAGTAGCCTAAAGCTATACTCGTCACCATTATACATTGCATACTTACCTTTTCTTATCATAGTTTCCTCCATCTAAATCTACATTTTTGTTATATCTATAAATCTTTTATAATCCGCATGATATCTTCCAACCAATACTTCTTGCCCATTTTCAACCTTATATAGTTCTGCTCCATTTTCAGGTAAGTATCTACCATCAAACTTAAATTCCGGTACAACTCTATCATTTCTAGATCCTGTGAAGCCATTTAGTGTACAAGGGGGTCCATCTGTGTTTATTCCATCAAATTTCTCACCATATGGAACAAAAATTGAATCCACTTCATCTGTCTTAAATTTTATAACACCGTAGGTACTTCCTCCATCTGGAAATGGTCTTTTCCCATTCCAATCCGTATAATCTAGCCTCAAACTTTCAACGAAATCGTCATAAAGTTTTATATCATGTACATCTTCGGCTTTTGCAACGTAGCCTCCAATTTCAGAATATGTGCCATCTAAGTATTTTTCTATATCCTGCCCAGGAATGGTTTTCTGTAAAATAGTTGTCCTTGTAATAGGTGGAACAGCTTCTCTAATTGTTTTTAATTTTTCTACTTCCAAATCCGTTAACTCATCATGCGATTTTAATTTTAATTCTTTAAACTCTGATGAGGACATGCCCACATTTTTGAGTACATCATCTATTTTACTATTAAAGCCTTGTAGGTCCTTTAATTTTTTTGAGTCAAATTGGGTTTTAACTTTTCTACCATTAGTTGTTTGTTCACTAACATTTTTAAGCTGTCGACTATCCACATACTTAGCCGCACCAGCCACACCGCCAATTCCAAGTGCCATCAACAGGCCGTTCTGGCGCTGTTCCTCGGTCAGCTGGTTGCCGAACATGTCTTTGCCGGTGACTCCCTCAAAGAGGCCGTTGGCGGCGAGGAGTCCGTATATCCCGTATTCGGTTTTCTGTAGGAGGCTAAAGCCTTTTGTCGTTTTATAGGCATCGAGCGCGTGGTCTGCTGCGTTGAGTCCTTTGGCGGTTTTGTAGATGGCGCTGCCGCCTTTGATGGCCCGGCCGGCCCAGCCGACGACGGGGATGAACCCAGCTGCTGCCATGGCGCCGGCTGCGATTCGTTCGGCATCGGACAGCTTGCGTCCGGTTACTGGATCGACTCCGGTTGAGGCCCTGATTGAATCATAATATCCCGTGAATTCCCCTGTAAAGGTTTTTGTCGTATCCCAGGCTTTTTCGTACCATGGGCGGTTTTCGAGTTCTTCCATTTCTTGTTCGATTTTTCGGGCTTCGGCTTGCTGCTTTTTGAAGGTCTGATAGTCTTTCATCTGACCGGCGACCTCATCCTTCACTTGATAGACGCCACTATTCTTGAATGCCGATTGGTTGAACGTCAGCGGCGAAACGTTGCCGTCCTGTCTGGTGGCATCAAGCAAGGCGCGGAAGAGGCTAACGGCGACGTTTTCCTGCCCGACGGACACATCATATTCCTCGACCAATTGCCGGTCGACATTCTCGACCTTTGTCACGGTATCATCCAGCCTTTGTCCGGCCAGCGTGATTTTTTCATTAAAGTCCTTTTGGTCGAACCTATCAAGAGGCAGGATATCGTCAATGCTGCCGAGGATTCTTTGAAGATCGTTCGCTTGTTCATCGACAAGCGACTTCGCTTGGTTGATGCCGTTCGAGACTTCCCCATCTAAAAAGGGAACCTCGACCACCGTATTTCCGGAGAGGTCCGCCTCTTCCATACTGGCCGGAATGCCTTCCAAAAAACTGATTTGGGTCGTGAATAGTTCCATCCAGGCGTCCGCCACCTCGATTTGCGCTTCATAGAAGCTTTTGATGGCAGCGGCACCGGCTCCTTGAAACTCATTGTCCAAGCCGACGATGCCCTGAAATTCCTTTTTCAGGGCTGTGACTTCCTTCTTTAGTTCTTCATATTGCTTGGCACGCGACTTGGTTGCGGCCGTCAATGTCTTGGCTTCATATATTTTCATAGCGTAGGATACCCATGTGAAGACACATGGGCAATGGCTTCATCCTGTTCTTTTAATAAGTCAATGTTGGCACGGGTATCTTCCACATTTTTCTGGACGATTTTGATATATTGCTCGAAGACCTTCTCCAGGTTCGTTTCCCGGTCAATCCATTTCGAGGTGAATTCCAATTTATTGCTGCCAAGTTCGCCTGCCGGCAAATTTCCAAGCGTGACTGTTCCAAGTGCGGTCTTCACCTGATCGACTTGCTTCGTTACGGCAGGATGATTCAGTTTGATTGTCGTCATTAAAACAACCACCCTTTTAAATATGATATTTTACTTTCCAATTGACCTATGACGGCTTCCCCTTTATCTAAAAGTACATCGGCTTCATGGGCTATGGTGCTTGCTGCACTCAGAGCCTTTTTTTCTATATTAAGCATCATGATTTTACCGGCGATTTTCTCTTGATAGTGGTCATAATCATCATGAATGATCGTTGACATTGCCTTGTATGCATCAATGCGGGCATCTTGAAAGTCTTCTGCACGGTTTCCCGTCCAGCTTTTACCCAAATCCGGATTTTTAATTTTAGCAATTTCCCCCAGACAAGCATTCTGTTCTTCTTTGATTTGTCTTTTTGCCTGCTCCAAACGATTGATATTTTCATTCACATCGGACATTTTACTGGAGAGGGCAGAGTGAATTTCACTCAATGAATTTGCATACACTAAAAAAATCACCTCAAACATACTATTCTCATTATGTAGACTGTCATATTTTTCATATTTTCCATTATAAGGATTATAGTCTTAGAGTTAAATAGGGATAAATAAGCTATTTATGCTAGGTATTTAGGAAATCTCTCCCATAGACACCATTTCCAGATTAGACCTTTTACCCCTGTTTTCCATTTTTAAATATAAAAAGAGAGTGCAGGCTGCACCCTCTAAATATTTACTGCATTATTTGAATTCCTTTTCGTCAAATAATTGCGGAACTTTCACCTTTTTCCCTTTTTTATGATTGAGATCAGGTTTTTCAGCTTCGATTTTAGCTTGGTCATAGACAGCGGTGCCGACAATTTCAGCAACATCTTGAAGCTTTTCTTTTGAGATTTTATCAATGGTATCATCAGGAGTATGATACCATGGTTCTGATGGACTGTGGATGAATAAAGCAGCGGGAATCCCGGCTTCAGCAAACGATACATGGTCACTTCGCCCGCCTTGTCCATATGGAGTCGGCTCTCCATTCAGTCTTGTACTTGATGCCTGGGCCAGATCGGTTACAAGGTTCATTTCTCCATCATTAGTCAAAATGACCAAATCCCCGGCATCCCTGCTTCCCACCATATCCAGATTGAAGTTGGCAATGGTTCGCTTGATATCATCATCAGGGAGATTGTTCACATAATGCCGTGAACCTAGCAATCCATTTTCCTCGGCCCCAAAGGTGACGAAGCGAATTTCCGTATCTGTAGGAAGATTCTTCAGAACACGTGCAAGTTCAAGGGTGACGGATGTTCCTGATGCATCATCATTCGCGCCGGGTGCCCCCGCGACGGAATCATGATGTCCAGTAATATAAATGATATCGCTCTTTTTTGCTTTATGGTTCTTTGTTGCTTTTTTCGTTGCCACTACATTATAAGAGGTTTTTCTCCGGAATAAGCTCCTTCGATTTTTAATGATGCTGTCAATTTAACTCCGGCATTCAATTTTTCAAGCAGGGTTTCTCCATCCTTTTTGGTTATCGTGACAGATGGAATATACTTGTCATTATCCTCTCCGAGTGTCCCGTTTAATTCCCCATCTGCATTATTGAATAGGATGACTCCCGCTGCCCCTTTTTCTGCTGCATTCAATACTTTCTCTGCAAAAGTGAGGCTCCCTCTTTGTATAAGGGCAATCTTCCCTGAAACGTCGGTTTCCTCCAACTCTTCTTTCGTTCCTAAACCGGCATATACCAATTCACCGGATAGGTCCCCATTAACAGAATAGGTTAAATGGTTCGCTTGGATTCCCCCATCAAATCCGGCAACGGAAAGTTCGACCAGATTTGGGTCTGTATAAGCTAAAAAATTGAACTCTTCGATATCGGCATTATAGCCATAAGATTTGAATTGCTTTTTGATGAATTGGACAGCTTTATACTCAGAATCGGTACCGGCGACCCGAGGTGTTTGTGAGAGGTATTCAATATTCTTGTAGATTCGATCGGCATCGATTTTTTTGATGATTTGCTTGTCCGTGGATGGAGCAGATAGCACCGGCGATGGATGTGGCGTTGCTAAAGCGGTAGTTGTCCCGGCTGTCCCGAGTGTCAATGCTGCGATTAAGGTTACCGATAGAAATTGTTTTTTCATAGATTGCCTCCCAGTTTAATAGATTTCACCATTATTTTACAATATACAGAAAATACTAACTAGGTAGGTTTATCCCTATTCATGCATGTCTAAAGTAACAAATTTACAAATTAAAGGAATTAACAGGATGTATGACCCGTGCCAAAAGTTCCTTTTCATTCGATATTTTGTCAGATTATATAAAAATACCTGAAACCCAAACAGGATTTTCGCTCTTTTTCGGGAAAATAATACAGAAGAGATAGAATTTTTACAGGGAGAAGGCGCAAAGATGTCGATAACTAAATTCGTGATGCCGGAAGTGATTTTTGGAAAAGGTTCAATTGAACAAGCTGGCGAGGCCTGCTTGCGTTTGGGTGCCAAAAAGGCCTTGATAGTCAGCGACTCAGGGGTGGCCAATGCTGGCTGGTTAGATATAGTCATTACATCCTGCCAAGATGCAGGCCTTGCTTTTGCTACCTTCATTGAAATGACGACCAATCCGAAGGATAGGGAGATCGAGGCCGGCTGTTTGGCATTTAAAGAACAAGAATGTGATGCCATCATTGGTTTGGGAGGAGGCAGTGCTTTGGATGTCGCCAAAGGGGTAGCCCTTTTAGTAACGAATGGCGGCATCATCAGTGATTATGAAGGTGTTGATAAAGTCCACTCACCCCTCCCGCCCATGGTGATGATCATGACCACTGCAGGATCGGGTTCGGAAGTATCTCAGTTTTCGGTGATCGTCGATTCATTCCGCGAGAAAAAAATGACAATCATTTCAAAATCACTCGTCCCCGATATTGCAATAGTCGACCCTGGTACCTTAACCACCTTGGGACCGGATTTGACCGCAGCTACGGGAATGGATGTTTTAACCCACGCCATTGAATCCTATGTTTCAATCGCAGCGACGCCTTTGACAGATGTACAAGCCAAAAACGCGCTTTCCATCGTTTCCCGCCACTTACGCCCCTCTGTTGCATCCAGGCATAATGAGGAAGCAAAAAAAGCGATGGCGATGGCAAGCCTTCAGGCTGGACTGGCTTTTTCCAACGCCATTTTGGGAGCCGCCCATGCCATTTCACATGCCTTAGGCGGCAAATACCTCCTTCCGCATGGTGAAATCAATGCGATACTCCTTCCCCATGTCATGGATTTCAATCGAATTTCCTCACCAAGGCGATTCAGCGAGATTGCAGACATCATGGGCATCGATACACGGACATTGACCGAGCAGCAAGCAGGAATGGCAGCCATACACTTCGTAAGGGAATTATCCCAGGATATAGGGGCTCCCAAGAGTTTAAGTGATGTCGGCATTACGAAAGAAATGATAGACCCCATAGGGATGACCGCTCTTGAGGATGCCTGCATGATCACCAATCCTCGTGATATGTCATTAGAACAGATTAATCAGCTGCTTCTTACAGCCCTTTAAGAGGTGAAAGCATGAACAAAATTGAATTGATAGACTTAATGACAGGTGTTAAATCTTCAAAGAAAACGTATTACACGGAACTTAAGAAAACAGTGGATCAGCTGAAGAAGAAGAATATGCAGCTTGAAATCATGAATGACATCACTAAAAATATGAATATGGACATCGACATCCACGAGATTCTCCGAAATGTTATCACAAAACTTAAGCAGCTCATTACCTTCGATGACAGTCATTTTGTCATATTGTATGAGGAAGAACCTGCCCTTCTTCATATCTGCCCTAATGGTCACTGTGAACTTGAAATGGATGCCAAAAATTTGTTACACCCTTTTCAGGATTTCTCGTCTGCCTTGAAAGAAAAACAGCCCATTGAGGTGGAAGTTAAACAGTTACCGGACTTCCGAGAAAAGGAACGTCTATTATCCCTTGAGATCGAATCACTTCTATTGGTCCCTTTATACGGAAAAAGTAAAAAAATCGGAATTTGGACTTTTGGCAGGAAGAAAAAGAAAACATGGCATAAAGATGAACTCGAATTTCTTGAACAACTATCCAATCAGCTTGCGTTAACTTTGGAGAATGCCCAGCTTTATAAGGAAGTTCTTCATTCCAAACAGGAGTGGGAGGATACATTCAAAGCAGTCGAAGACATGATCATCGTCTTTGATCAGAAAGGAGCGGTCTATCAATCCAATGATTCAGCCAGGGGCTTTTCCGACCAGATTCCTTTAATTGATAAATCCCAAAATCTGATTCAAGATACCTTTTCATGTAATAAGCCAGGGTTTCAGGAAATTCTCCTTCAGCATGATACCATCCTGGAAATGCATGCCTACCCGATTCAGAATAAGGAACATCAAGTATATGGGGTCATTGCTTATTATAAAAATGTCACCGAAAGAAGACAGATGGAAGTCCAGCTATTACACGCCGGTAAACTTGGGGCGATCGGTGAAATGGCAGCTGGGATTGCCCATGAATTGAATAGCCCATTAACGGCCATTCTTGGTAACTCGCAAATTTTATTACGTAAAACCCCACAGGATAATCTGGATCATATGCTGTTAAACGATATTAAGGTTTGCGGAGATCGATGCAGGCAAATAGTGAAAAGCCTGCTTACCTTTTCAAGGCAAGATGAGTATAGATTCCACTATTACTCTATTAACGAAGCCATTAACCAGGTTTTGAACCTTTTGAAGTTCCAACTTGGGAAGAAGCAGATATCCCTCCATCTTACCCTTCAGGAAGACCTTCCTTACATAAAGGGCAGCCAGCCGCAGATAGAACAGATCATCATCAACTTGCTATTGAATGCCAAGGACGCATTGGATGAGTCCGCCCAAACGGAAAAATTGATTGCGATCACTACCTATACAGATAACAAGTTCATGGTGGTTCGGGTGACTGATAACGGAACCGGGATTGAAAAAGAACGCCTGCCCTTCATATTCCATCCCTTCCATACGACTAAAGACCGTGAAAAAGGTACCGGTTTGGGGCTGTCTGTAAGCCTTGGCATCGCCAAAGACCATGGTGGGAATATCGACGTTTTGAGCACACCAGGACAAGGAAGCACTTTTTTCCTGAGGCTTCCCTTACAAGCAGAAGAGGAAAGGGGATGATAATGTGGTTCATTTACTTGTGGTAGACGATGAGAAAGAGGTTGGGACTTTTCTTTCCCGCCTTTTTACGATGAAAGGTTATCTCGTACAAGTTGTGAATAGTGGGAAGGATTTTCATGAAATGGATTGGAATCAGCAGCGTTTTGATGTCGCAATGATAGACCTGAAACTTCCGGATTGTGATGGACTTTCCCTCCTGCAGCATTTAAAACAGCTGCAGCCGCGTTGCAAGGTACTGATCATGACCGGATACAGCACCGTCAAGACCGCTGTTGATGCAATGAAACTTGGCGCGAGTGATTATATGGAAAAACCCTTTGTGGACATTGAAGTACTGGAAAGGCAGATTGACAACCTTTTAAATGAAAATGAAGATTTGAATCAGCATTTCATCCATAAACTGGCAGAGGATTCAGGATTCATCGTCGGCGAAAGTCCTTTAATGAAGAATTTGATTGAAACGGCTTTCAAGGTCGCCCAAAAATCCGTCAATGTATTAATCGAAGGAGAAACCGGAAGCGGTAAAGAAGTGCTTTCACGCTTCATTCACATTGCCAGCCCCCGAAACCATGAACCTTTTATCGGCATCAATTGTGGAGCGATCTCTGAATCCCTGCTTGAGAGCGAATTATTTGGTCATGAAAAGGGCGCTTTCACCGGAGCGACCCAGCTGCGAAAGGGTTTTTTCGAAATTGCCGGGAACGGGACGCTTTTTCTTGATGAAATTGCGGATGCGAGTCCCGCCATCCAGGTCAAATTGCTTCGAGTTTTGGAAACGAGGGAATTCATGCGGGTTGGCAGCAGCGGGGCATTACGGACGAACGCCCGGTTAGTGGCAGCCTCCAATGAAAACCTACAGCAGGCAGTGGACAAAAATAAATTCCGGGAAGACCTATTTTACCGGCTGAATGTCGTGACTCTCGATATCCCGCCTTTAAGGAATCGAAAAGAGGATATTCCCTTGCTTGTCCGTCACTTGATTGAGAGGAATGGTCATGGAGATATCTCTTTTTCCAATGAGGCCATCGAAAAATTACAGCAATACAACTGGCCAGGCAACATACGCGAACTATCTAATGTGGTCATGCGCACATTAACTCTTGCAGACCATAAGTCGGTAATATCCGCCAATGATATCTCTCTCACTAACAGCCAGATCACGCCTGACAAAAACGTGTCCACTAATGGGACTCAGTCAACTGAAAACCTTCTTGAAGAATGGCGAAAAAGGCTAGTGGCCGACTTTAATGAAAAGGATGAACTGATGCTTGAAGAAATACTTACGGAAATCAAACAGCTTCAATCTACAATTGGAAAGGAACTCGTCATGCAGGCACTGCAAAAAACTTACGGCAACCGGAATGAGGCAGCCAAACGCTTGCAGATATCCATACGGAAATTACGTTATATATTAAATGAGAAGAACCAGACATAATAAAAAGGAGGATGCCCCGTTCCAGGACATCCTCCTCTGTTCCTATTCTAGCGTCAATACGATGCGTCCGTTGATTTCCCCCTTTTCCATCATTGAAAACACATCATTTATTTCATCAAGTTTCCTCGTCTCTATATTCGTTCTGACTTTACCCTCAGCAGCAAATTGAACGGCTTCCTGTAAATCTTTTCTCGTGCCGACGATTGACCCTTTTACAGTTACCCCATTTAGCACTGTATCAAAAATCGGGATTGGGAGTTCATCATTCGGCAATCCGACTACGACAAGTGTCCCGCCCCTCTTGACTGAACTGTAAGCCTGTTCGAAAGCTTTTTTCGTAACCGCTACAGAAATGGATGCCTGCACACCGCCAACTTTATCCTTTATAGCCTGAACAGGATCGGTCTTAAGCCCATTAACCGTATAATCCGCCCCAAGTTCAGTTGCCAGATCCAGCTTATCATCTTGAATATCGACAGCAATTACATTAAAGCCCATCGCTTTTGCATATTGCAGGGCAACATGTCCCAATCCGCCAATTCCATAAACCGCTACCCAATCGCCTGGTTTTGCTTCTGACACCTTTAGCGCTTTATAAGTCGTAACACCTGCACAGAAAATTGGTGAAATCTCCGCAAAGTCAAGCCCTTCTGGAACCTTCACCACATATTTGGCGGGTGCTTTACAATATTCCGCATACCCTCCGTCCACCGAATAGCCTGCATTCAATTGATCCAAGCAAAGCGTTTCCCTTCCGGTCAGACAATATTCACAATCGCCACAGGCCGAATAAAGCCATGGGATCCCAACACGGTCACCTACTTTCAAGGAAGTTACGCCTTCTGCCACCTTTTCTATAATGCCCACACCCTCATGTCCGGGGATAAGCGGAAGCTTGGGTTTTACCGGCCAATCACCATGTACCGCATGCAAATCGGTATGACATACGCCACAGGCTTTAATTTTCACTAATATCTCACCATATTCCAACTCGGGGATGGGAACTTCTTTAATCTCAAGTTTTTGGTTAAATTCATTGACGACCGCCGCTTTCATTGTCTTGACCTTTTGTTTTTCATTTACAGTGCTTGCCCCTTGTTTTACATTCATGATTCATTTTCCTCCCTTAATCCAGTGGATATTATTTCTTGCTACTACTTACACCTGCTACTTACACAAGATGCAAGTGCCATGCCACTGAAAAAAAGCAAAAAAGACAGCATTCACTTTAATAAAGTGCCGAAAAATCGGCCCATTTGGACGAATTAACGGCTCAAGTTGGACGAAATCCGGTTTGTATATTGCAGAAAAAATGGCTCACCCTATAAATAGGAGGTGTCTAAAACATGGACCAATTTGAAAAAGCCTATGAATCATATAAACAGCAGGGAACACCGCAAGCAAACCAAGCTGATTCAGCAGGAAAAGAAGAAATCATCGCTGTAAGGAAAAATGAAGAGGACAATATTATCGCCATCAAGACGAACTCCGGCCGCGAACTCGACTACCCCACAGCCCTTTCGGAAGCCAAAGCAGGCAACCTGGCCAATGTTGACGTCTTTCATAAATATGGACGTGACATATTGCGGAGTGAGCCCGATGGGATAAAAGAAAATAATCTGGATCAACTGCCGGAGTTTTAAGGGGGAGACTGCCTGATATGGGCAGTTTTTTCTATTTGGATGCGCTAAAAAAGAACCAGCATGATTAGCTGGATCCTTATTTTTCATACTGATAGGATTCAGAGATTTCGAGCAGTCGGCCACAGGACTCGACAACCTCGATGATTTCCATCCATGACATGTCCAGACCCAATTCATTAGCATGGGAAATCTTATCCCGTAATTTCCGGATGGCATTTGCATCCTTCTTCCCTTTACTTTTCGAAGGGATTTGGAAGAAGCGCCTCAAATCTTTATCTTTATGTATGATATCGAATTTATCACTGATTTGCAGGCACTCGATTATATTGATATCCTCGTTTTTATCGATTCTCCTTCTATATAATTCGGTTGCCTTTTCTAAACGGTCTTCGCTGATCATTGGATACCAGCTGCCATCGCCGAATCTATCCTGGATG
The DNA here is from genome assembly GCF_043656335.1 of Peribacillus sp. NPDC056705. Lineage (NCBI taxonomy): Bacteria > Bacillati > Bacillota > Bacilli > Caryophanales > Bacillaceae > Peribacillus > Peribacillus sp. NPDC056705. Next base: position 203,590 of record NZ_JBHTYI010000006.1, read on the forward strand.
ATATCGCTCATCCTCATTTCCAATAAAGTAATGTATCCGAATATCAGCATCCTGATCGGAGGCTTTTGAAGGTCGGCATGGGTAATCAACTTTTTAATCGAATTATTCTCTAATACGAACACCCTTGTTTTATTCTTAAAAATCTGGAGAAGCTGGATCAAAGGGGTTGAATCCGAAACCATTTCCCTTGGTGAAAAGTTTCTCAAATATTCAGAAATGCTTCCATCACCGAGTTCTTCCCTTTCGATATACCCGATGATTTCCCCCTGATCTTGCACTGCCAATATATCAAAGTTCTTTTTTTCCAATGCTTTCTGGATATCCACCGCCAGATCGTTTTTATGGCAAAACTCAAGCTCCTGGGCAATGCTCTTAACCGTTATATTCTCTTCATAAAGAGTTTTAAGACTAAGATAGCTGTTATTGCTTTTTCTTTTGCTTTCATTTAACATCTTTCAACCTCCGCTCAGGAACACTTTCCGCCCGATTTTCCGCTTAAACCATAGAAAATGTATGCGGCCGCCACTAAAATAAAGTCCACCGTAGTGGACTCAATACCATTCATGTGGATTTTTTGAAACCATCAAAGGCCATTAACTGCATGCATTGCCTATCGGCGTTTCCTCATTTCCCTTCTCTTCCCAACCTTTGCATACATCCACCCAATCCTTAGCACCTGAATATTCAAACAACTCAGCGAGTTTAAGTTCTATTGCAGAGTTCGCACTGCCGCATGCCGGGAACAATGTATCAAAGCGTTTCATCGATACATCAAGAAAAACAGCTAGATCATTTGCCAAACCAAACGGGCAAACCCCTCCGATGGCATGGCCGGTCTGTGCAAGCACTTCTTCAGGTGAAAGCATACGTGCTTTGAAACCGAACGTCTGACGAAATTTCTTATTATCCACTTTCGAGTCCCCTGCGGCAACAACCAAAATGGCTTTTTCACCTTCTCCCTTAAAGGAAAGAGTCTTAGCAATCCGCGCTGGGATAACACCGATGGTTTCCGCTGCTTCAATCACTGTAGCACTCGATGTTTCGAACTCCATTACATCGCCTTCCCGGTCCCATTGTTTAAAATGGCTTTTGACACTTTCGATCGACATCCTATATTCACTCCTTTGAAGTACATATTGAAATAATATCATCCATCATTGCAATAAATCAAAATCCTTGAGCCACTTCCCCTGCTTGGAAACTTATAAATTAAAACCATTCTTTACAAATTGACGAAACAAGCTTACATGGGATACTATTAAACATCGGGCAAATGCCTAAACGTGGTTCGTAACCATCCCACGATAAAAAACTAGGGAGAGAGTAAAATGAATGTTCGTACACTCGTAATAAGCGGGTTATTGGCTGCCTTGTATGTGGCGGTCTCATTGGTATTCCAACCAATTTCATTTCAGATGTTCCAATTTCGTGTACCGGAAATATTGAATCATCTGATTGTATTCAATAAAAAGTATATCTACGGTATCGTCGGCGGAGTCTTCATATCGAATCTGCTCTTTTCGCCGATGGTGCCATATGACTTGATTTTCGGGGTGGGGCAATCTCTGCTCGCCTTATTGCTTGTCATTTTTGTTTCTCGGTTCATAAAAGGCATTAAAGGACGGATGATCGCCACGATTATCTTTTTCACGTTCACAATGTTTTTAATTGCAATTGAGCTGAATCTTGCCCTGGGCTTCCCATTCTGGTTAAGCTGGATGACCACGGCTGTCGGTGAATTCGTTGTCCTCTTGATTGGAGCGCCAATCATTTATGGAATGAACAAAAGAATTCAGTTTGAAAAGTGGCTTTAATGGAATCTTCGTGTCGGGAACCCACTATAATGGAAAAGAGCTGTCTGCAATGATGCGGCAGCTCTTTTTTCACCAATGAACTCGAAAATGATAAACTACTAGTAAGAATGGTGGTGGCCCTTTGAAAAAAATCCTGACCATAATCGGTCTATTGGTAATCGCAATATTTATTTTCTATAATGCAGAGTTATTCACTTTGGTTTGGAAAAGTGATCTGGATTCTGTTATTGGGATTTTGAAGGAAAACCTTTTGCTTACATTTATTGTGACATTCGTATTGATGTTTGTACAAAATTCTTTTACAATCATCCCCTTAATTTTGCTCCTGACCATCAATGTCGCGATATTCGGATTCATATATGGATATCTATGGAGTTGGTTTACAAGCGTTGTTGCCTCAGGTTTCATTTTTTATGCAGCAAGAAACTGGTTTCAGGAACTTCTCATAAAGAAAATTAGCGAAAAATGGCAAGAAACCGTAGTGGAGCATGGCTTCATGTACGTTTTTACAGGCAGGATTTTCCCTCTGATCCCAACAAGCTTAATTAACTTGGTAGCTGGTGTCAGCACCGTCACTTTCAAGGATTTTTTATTAGCGACGGCACTTGGCAACCTTATTTACTTTTTCTTCCTTTCGCTCATTCCATATGGACTATTATCTGTTGAAATGAACCAATATACGCTAGCAGCACTCGCACTCGTCCTCTTACTATTTTTCATTATCTATAAGCGTGCAAAAAAGAAAAGGAAACAAACCTTTTTCAGAAAAAACAGGTGACCACTTTGGCCCCTGTTTTTTTATTTAGGAATCTGCATATATTTTTTTCCGATAGTTTGTTAAAATGTGTATGTAATTTTACCTTAGAAATGTCTTAAAATCAGGGAGAATCTCCATGTCCAAACGCTCCATTTTAGCAATATATATCCTATCCGGGATTCTAACACTAGTCGTGTTCGACTATTTTTTAACTACAAATATCCAAAACAAAGAGGTCTTCATTCAACTTCAAAGAGCGGAAGGATTTGTTTTCCTTTTATCAATAGGCTTGGTTTTATATCTTTATTTAGCTAAAAGGGAAGAATTCAAGCAATTAAAAGAAGCTGAGCAACGTCGGCGTACACTCATCAATTCAATGGTGGATTTCGTTAACTTTAAGGATGGTGATGGCCGTTGGCTTGAATCCAATACCTTCGGCCTGCAATTATTTCAATTGGAGCATGTGGACTATAAGGGAAAAAGAGACAGCGAGCTCGCGGAATACTCAGAATTTTATAAAGAGTCGTTGATCTACTGTGAAGTATCCGATGAAGAAACTTGGGTAAAAGGAGAAATCACAAGGTGTGAGGAAATCGTCCCTCTTCCCGATGGCAATCACAAGACCTTTGATACGATCAAGGTTCCTCTGTTCAATGAGGATGGTTCACGAAAAGGCTTAGTCGTCATCGGCAGGGATATTTCTGAAAGAGTAGTCGCGGAGAATCAATTATTCGATAGTGAACAACGCTATAAATCATTGTTTGAACACAACCCTTATCCGATGCTGATGCTTGATTTAAACGGAATGATCACGACCGTTAATCCAAGGTTTGAAACGGTAACAGGCTTTCAACAGGAAGAAATACATGGAGCCTCATTCATTAATTTGAACTTCTCAGCAGAAGACGCGGAATTGATCCGTACATCTTGCCAATATGTCCTGGAAAACCAAAAGGGGATAAAAAAAGGGAAAGATATAGAATTCCTGACGAAGTACGGGAAGTCCATCTTACTTTCTTGTTCGTTTGTCCCGATGATGGTTGGAGAGGATTTAGTAGGAATCATTACTTATGCTAAAGAAGTCACTCAAATTCGGGAAACCGAAGCACGCTTAAGAAGAACTGAAAAATTATCGATAGTCGGCGAACTTGCCGCAAGTGTGGCTCACGAGGTACGAAACCCGCTGACTTCTTTAAAAGGTTTCGTCCAGCTGCTTAAAAAGAGCGACCATCCCTATGAACAATACTACACGATCATGTTAAGTGAATTGGACCGGATCAATCTTATTGTAAGCGAGTTACTCGTTCTGGCAAAACCACAGGAACTTCCATTCAGCAAACATCAAATCATCGACCTGATGAATGATGTCAAAACCTTGTTGAAACCAGAGGCGGACTCGTACCCCACCCAAATATCAATATCTGTTAAAAACGAAATACCGCTTCTATTATGTGAGGGAAACCAATTAAAACAAGTATTCATAAACATGCTCAAGAATTCAATGGAGGCATCCGCTGATCACATTTGGATTGATTTTGAACGCATCGACAATAACCTTTCCATTACCATCAAAGATAATGGAAGCGGAATTGAAAAAAAACGGATAAAGCATCTTGGCGAACCTTTCTATTCTTCTAAAGAAAAAGGAACCGGATTAGGACTGACAGTCAGTTGCCGAATCATTGAGGCGCATCGGGGAAAGGTCCACTTTAACAGCGAACTAAACCATGGAACCGAGGTCCAAATCATTTTGCCCATAAAAATATAAATCCGAGGACAAGCCTAAACCTTGTCCTTTTTTTGCAGGATTCAGACCCATCCCTATTTAATCAAGGAGGTGAAGAAATCCTTAATATTCCCAAAGAATGACCCGGTCCCACCAGGTTGTTTGCGATCAATTTGGCCTCCAGTATTATTGTATGTATCTCCCTCCGACTTGCCGGCTGTACTCATCTGCGTTGCCTCAACTCCCACCCTTTTGTTATGACATCATCCACGGTTTCTTCCTCATCCATTTCCACATCCATATCCTTTTCGAAAACAAGGACGTAAGTACGGCGCTCCCCATCCTTTGAAACGGTAACGGAAATGGCTGTTTTCGCTTTATCCTTGATCTTCACTTTTTTTCTGCTCTCACCATCATATTCAATCGTTGCTCCGCTGGCATTTGTCGTTGCATTCATTTCGACTGAAGAAATATCATGATCGACCTCGATATGATAGGTATGCTCATTAGATTCAAAAGCTTTGTTCCATACTCCTGATGATACAGTCAGATTGGTTAACACTGGTGCATTATTGCCCTCATCACCTAAGGCATCTGCTGACGTTCCCTTCTCTATAGAATCCGTTTTCGCTTTTTCTGTTGAAATGCTTTCAAGTTGCTGTGCTTGGCTGACACCACTGCTTGGTTTTAGATTATTGGTGGATTCCGTTGATGTTAAAGATGATTTATTTCCCTTATCGGAGGATGGTTGAGTTTTACCCGTTCCTATTGAGGGCTCCTGTTGAACTTCACCCGCTTTAGGTGCAGTTTTCGATTCTTCTTTTTCCTTGGCTGCCGCCCGTGTAATCGTAAGCGTATAGGTTTTTTCATCTCCATTTTCTGCCGTAACGATAATCTTCACCTTTGTCTTACCGATTGGAAGGGTAACCTTTACACCTGAATTGGTTGCATCCTTTCCATTCACCTTTACAATTGCGGTACTGTCACTCAATGTCGGAGTTACCGTAATGGACTGGACTTCATTTTCGACAGAAGCGTTATAAGCTGTCACTTTAGAATCGAATGTTATTAAGCCTTCTGATAATCCAATTGATGTTAAAAGGTTATCATCACTTTCAAGTCTTTCAACCTTGAGCGTATAGGCAACCGTTTCATTTTGCCCATCACTGACGGTGATTTCAAACGTATTCATGCCAGTTTGAAGCTGTAAGTCCTTCACCTTCCCCTCTGTCATTTTGACACCATTCACGTATATGGCTGCATTCTCGTTAGGACTTGCTGCAAGTAAGTTGATCTTTTCCACATCATTTCCCACTGCCGAACTATACTCGTGTACATCTTCAGAAAATTTTTGTTCCAGTGCTATACCCTCTATTTCCAGCTTTGAAAGACTATTTACCATTTGTTCCTCTTTTTGAATGACGGAAGTGTCTTCTGCAGCCCCTGCCACGGGCATATAAGCGGATGTGCCCATCCCCACAAGGGAACCAACCAAGATCACCTTCACACTTTTTTCTTTTAATCCCTTCTTTAGCAAAGCCTATCCCTCCTATAATTCCTGCAAACATGATAGGGTCAGGTTATCAAAGGAACCTTAATTATTTCTTAATGGAGTTTATACCAACAGGATGTCTATTAATGTTTTGCAAAAAGGAATTCCAAACCAATATTTATGGCAATAATGGAGGTAGGAAGGCAAATCTAAACTTATTGTTATCACTTTTCTAGCAAACCTTTCAAACTGCCTTTAGATAACTAATTTATTTTCACTGTTTTTTCACATTTTCCTTTTATAATGGGCTTACATGATCTGATGAAAGGATGATGGCACACCAAGATGAAAAAATATTTATGGCTGGTAGTCAGCCTATTCAGTTTGCTTTTATACCCGGCAATGGCATTTGGTCATGCTACGGTAATAAGCTCTAATCCTAGCCCGAATGAAGCGGTGGATACCCTTCCTGAAAAGATCAGCATTCAATTCAGCGAGAATATTCAACCATCTTTCCATTCGCTTGAGGTATTCAGCCAAGGCGGGGACAAAGTTCAAATTCATGACAGTAAAATCTCGGAACAAAGTGAAAAAATACTGGAAGCTAAGTGGAAGGGCACTATCGACGAAGGGATTTATTACATTAAATGGAGAGTGGTTTCAAGTGATGGACATCCCATTGAAGGAACAATTCCCTTTCAATTCGGAGATTCAGCGGGCCTTTCAGACCAAGAAAATCCCGAAGTGAATGCAAGTTTTCCGAATTCCATCAATGTTATCCTTCAAAGTCTTCAATACATATGCTTCGCTGCACTTACTGGAATCCTTTTTTTCAGATTATCGTTAATGAAGGATCCTCGACTTTTTGAAGCAAGCAGAAGAACACGTCTATACCTTTGGCTTTCATATGCAGGTTTAGCCTTTTCCATCTTCTTAAATCTGCCCTTAAAAGTTACGATTGACGCTGGCGTAGGTTGGACGGATGCATTTAAATTGACTTATATAAAAGAAGTATTGAATGCCACAAACTTTGGAGCGGTCTGGATCATTGAAGTTCTAATATTGCTTCTTCTATTTTTAGTGATTTATTTCATGCTCGAGAACTCCCTGAATAAATCATTGCCTTTCTTTTCTTTCATCATAATGGCCAGCTTGATGATTTGTAAGGCTTTAACTGGACATACAGCTGCTGTTCCTAATCAGGTTCTGGCCGTTTTGATGGATTTCCTTCATCTGTTGTCCATGGCTTTATGGCTCGGCGGCCTTTTGGCCATATTGGTGATTTTACCTGGTCTTGCTGATCGGCAGGCAGTCCAAGAAGATAAGAAAACATTTTACTGGTCAATCATTCAAAGGTTTTCCAGATGGACATTTCTGTTTGTAATCATACTGATTGTTAGCGGGATATATAGCAGTTTACAGCATGTTCCGACTATCCATTCATTGTTTTACACAACATATGGACAATTGTTACTGGCGAAAATCATTCTCATGTTAGTCATGATCGTTTTAGGAGGCTTCCATTTTCTCAGAGGGAAAAAGCAAACGAGAAAACTTGGTTATAGTGTAGGAATGGAGTTTGGTTTAGGAATCGTCATACTTCTCATTGCAGCTCTGCTGACAAATGTCCAAACTGCCATGTCTTCTCCCGGGCCCATTGAAAAGACGTTACGGACTGAAGAAAATAATGAGGTTACATTAATGGTGACTCCCAATGAAGTCGGGGATAACGTGATTCAAGTAAACCTATTCAATGAAGGCAAGCCCATTGCTGAAATAGAGCAGCTTACAATCACTATGCAGCCATTAGATACGCCACGCGGTGAAATAAAACTGCAAATGAAGGAGAAAAACACAGGTACATTTACATCAAAGTCTTTATTAACCATGCCAGGAAAGTGGAATATCCATGTTCACGGATTAACTGAAAGCCTGGATTCAATTGATGCTGATTTTATAATTTTCATAGGGAATTCATAACAGGAGGTTAATATTAATGAAAAACATTTCAAAACTACTTATTTTCACATTTGCTGCATTATTCATTTTTTCCGGTTCAGCATATGCTCACGTTACAGTCAAGCCTAGTTCATCTGCACCTGAGGCATGGGAAACTTATACACTCAAAGTACCAGTAGAGAAAGAAACTGCCACTACAAAGGTGACTTTAAAAGTACCTGAAGGGGTTACTTTTGAAAGCTATCAGCCTGTACCGGGGTGGAAAGTATCAACAGAAGGTGACAAAGATGGGCATGTAAAAACGGTAACTTGGACAGCAACTGATGAAGGAATAGCTGCTGGACAATTCCAGCAATTCTCTTTCGTAGCACAAAATCCAAAAGAAGAAACAAAAGTTGCCTGGGATGCATTTCAATATTACGAAGATGGTGAAATTGTTGAATGGAGCGGTGATGAAGGCTCAGACCTACCGCATTCTGTAACGGAGATTACGGTTGCGCCCAAGGCTGATGCAGAACCAGCGGACCATGGTCACAAAGATGAGGCTGAAACTAATGATTCCACGGCAACTGACAATTCAAAGGATTCGGCAACAACAGAAGGTGATGGCAATCAAACGCTGTTCATCACTCTGGCTGTCATTTCACTAATCCTGTCGATTGTAGCACTTTTTGCAGCTCTAAGGAAAACTAAAAAATAATCATTATGGAAGGTGCCCCAAGAATTCTTGAGGCACCTTTTTTCCCTTCTATTATTCCATGACCACCGATTTACTCGGTAACTTAAGGTTTTCTGATTCTATGGTAATCTTAATCGATTTTTCAGCTCTTTGGTCCGCTATCGTTAGGTTAAGCAATCCATTTCCCTGTGCTTTTTTGCTTATTCCCAGATCTTCCGTACTTTTCACCAGCTGTGCATATAATTCCGCTTCAGTTAAATTGCGGTCAAATTCCTTTTCAGCAATCACTTTCAAGAGGGCTGCTGCACCGCTTACATGGGGCGTAGCCATTGACGTTCCGCTCAACCGGGCAAATTTATTTCCTGGATACGTAGAAAGAATATCGACACCTGGCGCCACCAAGTCAATTTCATCATTTGTATTCGAAAAATCCGCTAAATTTCTGCTTAAATCCACGGCTCCGACTTCCACTACCTCGGGATATGCTCCTGGATAATCCAATTCATCCGTTTCATGACGCCCATCACCACTATTTCCAGCTGCGCAAACAACTAGGATATCATTCTTAAGGGCTTTTTGAATGAGTTTGTGTTCAGCCTCATCCGGAGGACCGCCAAGTGAAAGTGAAATGACCGAAACCTTCTCTTCATTAGGTCCCCGCCAATTGATTGCATACTCCAGAGCTCCATTAATCCAAGCTATATCACCTTGCCCTTGACCATTTAAGGCCTTTAACGCTAATATGCTCGCTTTCGGGGCCATTCCCACTACACCAGCATTATTGACGGCAGCCACAATCGTACCGCTAACATGTGTCCCATGTCCATTATCATCTTGATAATCCCCGGTATTGGTAAAATCCTTCCCACCAATGATTCTTTCCTTGAGGTCTGGATGTCCCTTGTCAATGCCTGTATCGATGACGGCAACTATCACGCCCTCACCATAATTGCTTTTCTCCCAAATTGCCGGGGCTTTCACAAGCTCGACTCCCTCAGGAATCTTCTCTTTCACCGTTTCCATTACTTCAAGAACTTTGTAAGGTATTAATCTTTTTTCTCTTGTCATTTGATTACCCCTTCCTTCGTTCAATAAGTTAAACTGCCATCAGTGTGGGATATTCATCCCGTCTGGTTGCCGTCTACCGTTGAAAGAGATGAGATCAAAAAACTCTTCTCTCTTATATATACCAGATTTATGAAAAGAAAAAAGAAGTTTTTGGAAAATTCCGTCTAAATAACTACTTTTTATTTCTTTTTGTGTTATTATCTGGTACTCTTATTATAGAACAAATGTTCGCAAAACGCCATATTTTTTTTTATTCATTACTCAATTTTTTCCCAAATAAAAAAGAAGCGACCCCAAATCGAGTCAGCTTCCATGAGATGTTAAGCTGCGCCGCAGCATTTTTTGAATTTTTTCCCGCTTCCGCATGGGCATGGTTCGTTTCTGCCAATTACCGGCTCTGTATGAACATGCGGCATTTTTGCTGCCTTTGCACTTTCCATGATGATTTGCATGCCTTTTTCCTTCATTTGCTGATACCGCTGTTTAAATAACTCCATAACATCTTTACTGTATTTTAACGTATCTTCCGCAATATCCATCGCCTTTTGCTTGGAAATATTATAATCCTCAAGGACAAATTGATTATCCCCGAAAGAAACCCTCACTCCAAAATGCTGTCCTGCCTGTTTATTTCCTTTAAGCTCCTCAACGAATTCAAGATATACTTCCTGGCAATCACAAGTCTGGTGCATACAATAATAATCATATATCCAATATGTTTTATCTTCGTACTTACTCTTTAAAGCAATTCCATCCTCCACGCCAAAAACATCCAAATATTTTATCGCTTTTCCATCAAGTATCTCAAATGGATCAATCGTTCTCATCTATAGACACATCCTAATTCATCAAAATTTATTCTTCCTCTGTATTGTACAACCTAATTCACCAATCGTCACTTGAAACGAAGCCTGTCGAATCCAAATCCCTTTCATCAAAATCAGATTTAAGGAATCCTTTTTGAAGGCAAAAAAAAGCTGCATCAGTGTGTATCCACTGATGCAGCTGCCCCTCAACCCTTCATCCGATCCATGTGGTCAATTCATCAAACGGTGTTTTTTTGGCAGGTTTCGGCTCCATATCAGGATAACCCAAGTATATGAAAGCCAATACTTCTCCTTTTGAGGATAAATTGAAAAATTCACGGACCTTTTCATTATAAGTTATTTTTCCCGTTCTCCATACCGCTCCCAGACCTAGGGAATGTGCCGCAAGAAGCATGTTCTGAATGGCACTGTTCACTGCTGCATATTCTTCTGCCACGAGGACATTATTCTTATCACTAGGCTCTATGCCCACTGCGATGATGACTGGAGCCCTTAATGGATTCTTTTTTTGCCTTTCGAGCTTGCTGATTAAACTTTCAGGGATATCATCAGCATTTTCAATTCTTGTGATTTCTTCGAATACCTCTCCAAGTTTATTTCTTCCTTCTCCTGTCATTACAAAAAAGCGCCAAGGCTCCGTTCGATGGTGATTAGGGGCATACGTTCCAGCTTCAATGATTTGCTCGATCATTTCCTTAGGTACCGGATCTTGCTTGACGATTCCAATGCTTCTTCTCGTTTTTATAGCCTCGATGGTTTCCATGTTATCTCCCCTTATCCCTTTATTTCCAATAGTTTCTGTTTCAGTTCATTTTCCATTGAAGCCAATTCCCGTTCGGCTTGTCGGCGTTTATGCCTTCCTTCTTCTTGAATCCGCATGGTTTCCTCAAGCGTGGAAATCAAGTTAGCTTGGGTATTCTTTAATGTTTCGATATCGACAAGTCCGCGCTCATTTTCTTTTGCCGTTTCAATGGTATTCGTTTTCAGCATCTCAGAGTTCTTCAATAACAAGTCATTTGTAGTTTTGGAAACCTGCTTTTGTGCTTCTACTGCATGCCTTTGCCTGATTAAGGTCAATGCAATCGCAACCTGATTTTTCCAAAGGGGGATGGCTGTCATGATCGAAGATTGTATTTTCTCGACCAGCGCCTGATTCGTGTTTTGGATCAGCCTGATTTGCGGTGCGCTTTGAATCGTAATTTCGCGACTCAATTTCAAATCATGAAGCCTTTTATCCAACCGTTCAGCAAATTGCAGCATATCATTGACTTCCTGGAACTTCATTTGATCATTGCTCGATTCAGCGGACTTCCTTAACTCCGGAATCGTTTTCCCATGGATTTCTTCGAGTTTAATTTCCCCGGCTGCAATATAGACATTCAATGCCTGGAAATAATCCTTATTCGTTTCATATAGCTTTTCAAGGATTACGATATCCGATAGCAGGATATTCTTGCTCCGCTCGAGTTTCACACTGATTCGATCAATTTGGGCACCGGTTTTTTGATATTTGGATAGCACTTCCTGTACAGATCCCGAGAGCTTCCCGAACATACGAGCAAAGAAAGAGGGCTTATCCGGTTTTAGCTCATCCGGGCTCAGCTCGTTTAACTTTTTCATTAAATCACTGATAATGTTGCCCACTTCACCCACATCTTTTTTCTGGACATGCTCAAGCATGGAATTAGAAAAGGTCAGAAGCTTTGATTGGGCGGGTGTACCATAGGATATCATCGCCTGATGATTCGTTGGATCGATTTGTTCGGCAAGCTGATATGCCTTTGCCCTGTTCTCTTCAGGAATGACATCAATCAGTTTAACCGGTTTCGCTTCCTGGGAAGATACTTTCTCCAGCTCCTGCACCCCATCAAATGGATTGGCTAAAAGATCATCGATCAAACTGGCATTATTCGTTTTATTCAACAGGTTTGGATCATTGTTATTCATTTTAACCTCCTGCTTTCATCAATTACTTGTGACTCTTTTCTAGTTTCAATGGATTGCTTAGCAACATCCAATTCGAAGTTAAGGTGATCGATATCATCGGCAATCACTTTATATAAATCCTTTTCTATCGTATTAGTGAGTTCCTTTAAAGTTTTGCGAGTCTCTGTTAAGGAAAGTTCGAGCTCCCTATTCTTTTTTGGCTGCTGTGCTAAAAAAACATATTTCTCCGCAAGCTCCATGGCGGAATCCAGATGCGAGTAATAAAATTGTTCCGCCTGGTAAAATCGCTTCGGTTCTTTCTTTGTCAGACTATATATTTTTCTGATCATTTTAATCATATCCTTCCTCTGTTTAAAAGAAGAGATATGCCTGACCGAGATTAATGCTTTTTGAACCCGCCATATCTTCGATTTTGCTTCCAATAAATTTTTCTTAATATATTGATATTCTTTTCTCGTCAATTCATGTTTTTTGAGGAATCTTGATGAAAAATATACAGAACTTAGCCAGTATGCAAGCGCCCCTCCTGCTAAAGAAATGACAACGGATAAGGCAAACGGTTGATTCAATGCAAAATAGCTAATCATCCATATCGGCAAAACCATTGGAAATGCAATCAATATCGGAACAAAATCGGCAAGAAATCGATTCATAATCATTACACTCCTGACTTACACTCTTTTCTATTATATACGGATTATCCCATGGATTGGTTTCAAGAAGGATTAAAAGAATTTCCCCTATCCTAAACGATATAGGAACCGGATGGTTTCTGCAAATTTATTGAAATTTTTTCTGTGAATTAACTCTTCTCCCCAGTATGGGCTAACGCCTAGTCACCTCATCGGAACTTACATAAGTTATAAAGTATCCATCCTGAATTTTAAAAAGGAGAGTTGACGATGAATTCATACGGATTTTACCCTTATTCACAACAAAATGGAAATCACCAGTACTTTGAGCCTAATTATAACCCATATTTCCAACAGCCTGAACGATTTGATTACATGCCACAGCAAGATTGGAACCTTCAGCAGGTTCAAGATAATTCATATAGCCAAGTGCCCGAACAGTTCGATGTTGAAAGGGAACCTCAACAACTTGAAAGAAGAGTCCGGGAACTTGAGCGGCAAAATGAGAGGCAAACGAGGGAACTCACTCGGCAAAACCAAGAAATCACACGGATGAATCGAGAAGTGGGCCGTGTTATCCAGGAAGTAACCAGGATAAGTCGAAATGATCAACGCCATACGAATAGGCTAAACCGACTAAACCAAAGACTTCGTGCCGTTGAAAGAAACTTAAACATTCCATTCAACGCAACAGAGGATGGCTTTTAATACAAAAAGCAGGAGCTCATTATGGGCCCTGCTTATTCTAACTTTTATCGGAAGGACTCGGTAATCAGTAATTCCAATAAATGAATTTAATCAAACGATTGATTAATTTTAAAGGACCACTAAACCCTTAGTGCATGAATGACCGCCGAACTGCGAAGTCTCCTGCATGTCCATCTCGCTTAATCAGCCGCCACCCTATCCCCCAGTGGCCGGCAATCGGATAGATGAGTGCCATCATCATTACAACAAAAATAAGATACGCCCGAAATTTAATCCGTTCCTTACATTAATCCAAAGTCAACGACGAAATAACAAAGCGTTCCGATTGTAATATCATCGAAAACCTTCATGAGAATGTTCACATTACTCTTCGTACGAACTAACCCTTCTTCCAATAAGGCCCTTTCCATTAATCGAAAGTTTGATTAATGGAAAGAGGATATTAAATTACCTAGAGAAATTTGGAAGGTATATTAAATCATCTTTTCCTTAATCTAATAGGGCAGTTAAAAAACAAGGAGGTAACACCATGACAGTAATTAGTGATGTTAAGACGACTTTAGCTGGACTAAAAAGTGCTCAAGCAAGCTTCGAAACCTTTGCCCTTTCAACAGACAACGAGCAAGCAAAACAACTTTACCAACAAGCTGCTCAACAAACACAATCGATTGTTGACAGTGTTTCACCTCGTATTGATCAGATTGAGCAAGAAGAACCACAATATAAGCAATAAGAAATCATAAAAAAAGGTTGGTTGAGGCAACCAACCTTTTTTATATCTTTAATCCATCTATAAGGAGACGATCCCTTGCCATACATGCTAAACCGCTCCACTCCTTTTTTTTCCATATTAATCATTTTGCTTATGACAGGATGTTCGGCAAATTCCAGTCAAACAGATATTAATAAGGACCGGGGCTTGAATATATCCAAAGTACATACTAGCAATCCAATTGACCAAACGGTTGCCAATCAAGCTAAAGATAAGCTAGTGAATCAGGACGAAGTCTCGGATGCAAAAGCCGTGAATTCCAATAAGGAACTGCTAGTTGCCATTAAAGTGGAAAACTTCGATCGACTACGCTTAAAAAAGATTAAAAAGAAATCGCAAACAGAACTGGAAGACATGTTTCCTGATTATAAAATCCTGGTCTCAACAGATCAAAAGTTGTTTATAGAACTGGAGCACCTGGAGCAGAAACTTGAGAAAGACCATACTAAGCTGGACTCCTTAAATAGGGATTTCAAAAGGATCAAATCCTTATTGAATGAAAAAACGTAACAAATGAAAGAAGTGATACGAAAATGTCAAATAATAAAAAGAAAAAACTGACTCCTGTCCAACAGGAATATCAGCAACTCCAACACCAACTGGAAACCAAAAGGCCAATACTGCTAAACTGCGTAAAAGCATTTATGACCGGCGGTATAATTTGCCTGATCGGACAGGTCATTTCAAACTTTTATATCCATTACTTTGACTTCACGGACCAGACAGCTGGAAACCCAACTGCAGGCACATTAATTTTCATCGCCATGCTTCTCACCGGATTTGGGGTGTATGACAGAATCGCCCAATTTAGCGGTGCTGGTTCTGCTGTGCCGCTTACGGGATTCGGGAATGCCATTATATCGGCGGCAATTGAACACCGGACGGAAGGTTTCGTGTTAGGAGTGGGCGGCAATATGTTCAAATTGGCTGGATCCGTTATCTTATTCGGTGTATTTTCCGCTTTTATCGTAGCAATGATAAAAACAATACTCATACAATGGGGTGGTTTATAATGCTTACGGGGCATCGCACATGGGTGTTTGATCAAAAGCCTGTCATCATCTCCACCGGAACCGTTGGTGGTCCATTTGAAGCAAACGGTTTGCTTGCTGATGATTTCGATCTACTTCATTCCGATTTATGGCTAAATCAAGATTCCTATGAAAAGGCTCACAAAATCCTCATAGAAGAAGCGAGTACAAAAGCAATAGAAAAGGCGGGTCTTCAGAAGGAACAAATCCAATTTTTCCTTGGAGGCGACCTTATCAATCAAATAACCCCTACGAGTTTTGCCTGTCGAACATTGGGAACACCTTATCTCGGCTTATTTGGAGCTTGCTCAACCTCGATGGAAGGACTGGCTCTCGGAGCATACCTTGTCAATACCAAAGGGGCAGATTACTTATTGACAGGAGCATCAAGTCATAACGCCGCAGTTGAAAAGCAATTTCGCTACCCAACTGAATACGGTGGGCAAAAGCCTCCAACAGCCCAATGGACCGTTACGGGGGCAGGCGTCGCATTATTAAGCAGTGCCGGGGATGGCCCAAGAGTCACTTCAGCCACAATCGGGAGGATAGTTGACATGGGATTGACCGATCCTTTTAATATGGGAGGGGCTATGGCCCCAGCAGCTGTCGATACAATTGAGACCCATTTAAGAGAACGAAACATCGACCCCTCCTATTATGACTTAATAGTAACCGGAGATTTAGGAAAGATTGGTCATGAAGTTTCATTGGAATTATTTAAAAAACATGGGACTCCCATTAAGAAAGAGCAATATAAAGATTGCGGTTTAATGATTTACAAGGATGATCAACCGGTCCTATCTGGGGCAAGCGGACCTGGATGTTCCGCGACCGTTGTTTATGGTCATTTATTAAATCGCATGAAAAAGGGTGAAATAAAACGAATGCTCGTCGTGGCTACCGGTGCCTTGTTATCTCCCCTTTCCTTTCAACAAAATGAGACGATTCCATGCATTGCCCATGCCGTATCAATTGAATATGGCGGTGAACCACGACTATGATTTACTTTTGGGCTTTTGTCGTCGGGGGCTCTATTTGTGTAATTGGACAGATAATGTTTGATGTATTTAAACTCACGCCTGCCCATACTTTATGTACTTTCGTTGTTACGGGAGCAATTTTGGATGGTTTTGGATTATATGAACCTTTCATCGATTTTGCGGGTGCAGGAGCGACAGTGCCCATTACCAGTTTTGGAAATTCCCTTGTACACGGAGCATTAGCCGAAGCTGAAAAACATGGCTTGATCGGTGTCGTTTCTGGCATGTTCGAAGTAACCAGTGCCGGGGTATCAGCTGCCATCATTTTTGGTATGATAGGCGCCATTATTTTTAGACCTAAAGGATAAGGAGGATGCTCTATGACGATAGCTTCTGATGTAAAACAATGTGTCTCTAGCCTAAAAGGAGTTGAGGCAGGCTTATCCAGCTTAGCACTCCGGACTCAAGATGATGAATCTAAACGCACCTTGCATGAAACGATGCTGGTGGTGAATGAAATAATGAAGGATGTACAAAAACGAGTGGGTGAGTTAGAACGGGAAGAACCACAATATAAAGGGTTTTAAATACCTAGGAATTGCAGGGGGGCCAAGTTATGCCTGAATGGTTAGAAATCGTTTTACGGTCAGTATTTTTCTTAATTGTTCTTTTTTTAATCACAAAATGGTTAGGCAAAAAACAAATATCTCAGCTTTCCTTTTTTGAATACGTCACTGGCATAACCATCGGGAATGTTGGCGCAGAGTTAGCCACAAAGGTTGAAGGTAATATTGTTCATGGTGTACTTTCCATTCTCGTTTTTGCATTTGCTCCTTTCATTGCAGGATTACTTTCCATGAAAAGCAAAATTGTTCGTGATTTAGTCGAAGGGAAAGCAACAATTTTTATTAAAGATGGAAAAGTCATGGAGGCCAATTTAAAAAAGGAAAAGTATACAACCGATGAATTATTGTGGTTACTCCGAAGTAAGGATGTCTTTGATATATCAACAGTCGAGTTTGCCTTATTAGAGGCTAACGGTGATTTTTCCGTACTGTTAAAGAAAGAAGACCAACCTCTAACAGCAAAAGATTTAAAAATGACAGTTGCTGCAGTCAAGGAGAATCAGACTGTCATTATGGATGGAGAAGTCCTTGATGAACCACTTTCCACAATTGGCCTAAACCGAAATTGGCTGAATACCGAATTGGATAAGCTAGGCGTAACCATCGAAAATGTCTTTCTTGGACAAGCAAACTCAAATGGAGAATTATTCGTGGACCTTTTTGATGATAAAATTAAAGTGCCATCTCCTCAAGAAAAACCTTTAATGCTCGCAACCTTGAAAAAATGCCAGGCAGACTTAGAATTATTTGCCCTTGGAACTGAATCAAACGAAGCTAAAGAGATGTATAACAAAAATAGCGAAAAACTGCAAAAGGCAATAAATGACGTAGCCCATATCTTAAGAAACTGATTAACGTATTGATTTCCTCACTTTCATAAGAGAAGTGATCAGCCCAATGGTGAAGATCGTCACACATGAAAAAAGGAAAATTTCTATACCTAAGGTGAAGGCGGCAGCGGAAATGATTAACGTATCTATGAGGATAATGGCCAAAGCAATGTCTATAGAGGTAGATTTGGAAATGATTTTGGCTAACATATCCGTTCCCCCGCTGCTTGTCTCATATCGAAGCATGAGACCTATCCCCATCCCTATGATGGCACCGCCAATCAAAGAACTTGTTAGTATCGACATGGAAAAGACTTTTTTCAATGGATTAAGCCAATCCATAAATAGGGATGTCAGAAGCAATCCGTGAACACTGCTATAGAAAAAAGACCTTTCATAGGACCAGGCATATAAAAATATGGGAATACTGAGGATCAACATGGATAGCCCTGTTTTAAACCCAAAAAAATAATGAAGGATGAGTGCAATCCCGATAACGCCGCCATCTATTAAATGGTGCGGAACTAAAAAGCCATTGATTCCCATACCCACCAAAAAGCTACCAACAATTACAGCAAACGCTTTTTGAAAATTAATAAAATCACCTGCCTCACATTATATATATCCTTACTATATGTCCAAGTCAGAGCGTCAAGAATATCCATTCAAAAAAAAATCCCCATCCTTTCATTTCAATCGAAAAAAGGGTCCGGAGGGGTTCGGAACACATATCTTTCATCACATGATGTTCCCGAACCATCTGCCCCAAAACAACACCTTCAACTTCTCAGGGTATGGTTTCTATCTATAAATGTTATAACAAAGTGGATTGGAGCGGGTATGAGAGACTCCTGCTTAGAAAACGCGTCAGGGAGAGACCCCAGGAGGCTCCCTGATTGCCCGCGGAAAACGAGTTTCTTGAGCTGAAATCAACGTTCAAATTGTACAAGCAAAAAAAACTGTAGGGCCCGGTCATTTAGACCGGGCCCCATTCCATCACTTCAATTCTAATAACACTACATTTTCAACATGTGTCGTCATTGGGAACATATCGACAGGCTGGATATCAACTGCTTTATATCCGCCCTCTTCCAAGATATGAAGATCACGCGCCAGAGTGCCTGGGTTGCATGATACGTATACGACTTTATTTGGCTTCATCTCGATGATCGTATTCAGTAGGGACTCTTCACAGCCTTTGCGAGGAGGATCCACAACGATGACATCTGCAGTGTTGCCCTTTTGATACCATTCAGCAATAACGTTACCTGCATCGCCAACCATGAATTCTGCATTTGAGATATCATTCAATTCAGCGTTGCGGCGTGCGTCTTCTATCGCTTCTTCGACCACTTCGACACCGATTACTTTTTTCGCTTTTTTAGCTAAAAATAAAGAGATGGTTCCAATGCCGCAATAGGCATCAATCACCGTTTCTTCACCAGTCAGCCCTGCATAGTCAAGAGCTTTATCATAAAGGACTTTCGTTTGGTCCGGATTGATTTGATAGAATGATTTTGCTGATATCGCAAATTTCACATCACCGATCATATCATGGATCACTTCATCGCCCCATAGTACAGTCATTTTATCGCCTAAAATAACATTCGTTTTCTTGGAATTCACGTTTTGAACGATGGATTTCACTTGAGGAAGACGTTCAACGATTTCCTTTACAATTGTTTCGATGAAAGGAATACTTTTCGTTCTTGTAACGAGAACGATCATTAATTCACCTGTTTGCTTGCCATAACGGGCCATGATGTGCCGCAATACACCTTTATGTGCCTCTTCATTGTAAGCAGGGATACCAAGTTTACTGAAAATCTCTTTAACAACTTGAACGGCTTCATTGATCACTTCATTTTGGATAATGCTTTCTTTCGTTTCAACAATTTCATGTGTCCGCGGTTTGAAGAACCCTGCTATTAGCTTGCCATCCTTTTCACCAACAGGCACTTGCGCCTTATTACGATAATGGGTCGGGTTCTCCATCCCGATGATCGGGTGAACCTTCACATCCTCAAGTTTCCCGATGCGTGTCATCACTTCACGCACTTGCCTTTCCTTGAATTTCAACTGTCCTTCATAGCTCATATGCTGCAGCTGACAACCACCGTATTTATGGTAATCTTCAGTCGTGACCTCAACCCGGTAAGGACTGTTTTCGATAATCTCCATCAAGCGTCCGAAGCCATAACCTTTATTGGCCTTCATCACTTTAATTTTTGCTTTTTCACCTGGAAGGGCGCTCTGAACAAAGATCGGGTAGCCATCGACTTTAGCGACGCCAGCTCCTTCATGTGTTAAATCTTCAAATAAAACCTCTATAATATCATTTTTAGCAACCGGTGCTGTTTTTTTCATATCATCTTCTCTTTTCTTTTTTATGCTAGCCTGTATTTTACCACAATTGAGGCCTTGCCACAAAACCACTCACCAATTCGCCCTGGTTTTCATAAAAATATAGTGGAAGGAATTACGGATTTTTCATAGTTCCATGAATAAAAGTTCATTAAAAAATGAAAAATAAGGAAAAACAGATGAGGTGAGGAAATGGGATTATTTAACTCTATATCAGCCTGGAATGCTACAAGGCTAGAAAAACACCGAGCAAGTATGGAGGAAAAAGGCCTCTGTCCGGATTGTTACGGACGTGGATACAGCTCCTTCGTACCTACGGAATATCATTTTTCCGATATACACGACTGTCCCGGCTGTAATGGCACCGGAGTTTACTCTGATTGGGCAGCCATGAACGGGCAGCAAATGTAATCGCATTCAGTGCCAAATTCCAAATGACTAAAAAGGACCCCCTGTTAAACAGGGGGTTCTTCTATTTTCTTCACCATATAGCGAAATTCATGGCCGCTAATCGAAATGGTCTTCATTTCCCTATATCCTAATCTGCTATAGAGACGATTCGCCGCTTCATTTTCATTTTCAACGACTAAAGAAATTCTTGGATATCCCTTCTGTTTAGCGTATCCCTCTACATATTGAATCAGCGCACTACCAATTCCTTTTCCTTGAAAATTCGGGTCAACGGACACAGTATCCAAATAAAAGTCCCTCATTTCCGCTTCCTTATCGAGCGTAACGCTAGGGTCTTTCATTTTCATCCTTAATTGTTTCACTATCGGTTCATCCAAGCTTTCGGCATCCTTGCCATGGTAAGCAATGATCAATCCTGATACTTGTCCATCATGTTCACTGACAAGCGTATTTTCATAACTGATCCGATTCCCACTTTTCCTGAACAAATCGGCAAGAACGGAAAGTATTCTTTCTTCTTCCTTTTCGCCTGTCAAAACCTCTGCAATTTCCTTAATCGCTAACCGGGTCAATACGGCTGCCTTGTCCGCATCTTCCGGTGTCGCTTTCCTGATATACATGTTTGCAATTCTCCTTGCTTTATTAAACTGAAAAGGCCACCAGATTCAGTGGCCCTTTCACCCTATTTATTAGCCGGATCGTCCGGCAATATTCCTTGCGGGATGAATACATCAAAATGGCGGTACTGATTTACAAATTCAGCTGGGGCCATCCCGCCAAATTCCCCATCCAAATTAAGCATCATGTCCTTTTTGGCATGTACTTTAATTCGGTTGGCTTTTTCATAAATGACATTCTTATCATGGATATGCTCACCGCGCATTGCCAATGTCGCGACACGGACAATATCAGCGAGGTTTGCCTTTTTCAAAATAAGCAACGTGAACATCCCATCATTCAAAGAGGCATCAGGAGCCAGTTTCTCGAAGCCGCCGACCGAATTTGTGTTAGCCACCAAGAAAAGCATGATCTCTCCTTCAAAAATCTTTCCATCATATTCAATAGAAACTTCCGTCGGCTTAATTGAAGGAAGCATTTCAATTCCTTTAATATAGTACGCTAGCTGACCAAGCATGGTTTTCAGCTTGATCGGCACGTCGTAGGTCAATTCGGTCAATCTGCCTCCGCCAGCAATATTGATGAAATACCTATCATTCATTTTTCCAATATCGACTGGCATCGTATGCCCACTGGCAATAATTTCCGCCGCCCCTTCGATCGTCTTCGGTAAATGCAGCGCCCGCGCGAAATCATTAGTCGTTCCCGTCGGAATGATTCCTAGTTTTGGACGTTTCTCTGCAGTGGCCAGTCCATTAACAACCTCATAAATCGTACCGTCGCCCCCTGCTGCAATAACTATATCATAGCCGCGTTCAATCGCTATCTTAGCCGCTTTCGTCGCATCCCCAGCGCCGGTCGTCGCATGTGCAGAAGCTTCATAACCAGCTTCTTCAAGTTTTGCTAGCACACCTGGCAGGCTCCTCTTAATGGCTTCCCGGCCCGAAGTCGGGTTGTAAATCAACCTTGCTCTTTTCATTTCCCATCATCCTTATATATATTGATTCCATAATTTACATCTTAATCCTTCGTTACATGAAAAGCAATATTCGAAAAAAAGAGGACCGTATTTCGGTCCATATCTTTTGCATTTTACTAGAAATCGTATCAGGGAAATTATAATGCTTTTTACAATTTTATTCTAGTAAATGATTTCATGGATATTGAACATTCACGTTAAATGTATCGGTAACCGTTAAAGTATGTTTCCCTTTACCCATATTGAGTATCCCATTCTTTTTTACAATGCCTTCTTCACTTGTTTCTTTCACTTCAGTCATCTTCCAGCCATTCTTTGGACCTTCAAGTTCCTCGACCCCTCTAGCATCTATCTTGATATCACTATTATCCTGAAGGAATACACTTAGATTTCCGCTATCCTTCACACTCCAGTCATTCAAGAGTTTTCTAGGCTTCAAGACAAGATCGGTACTTTGTCCGTCTATCTCCACTGCCAACTCAGCAGGGATTATAAGAGTTGCTTTAAGATTCTTTGCACCACTGTCCAAAAGTCCATTTTGAATCGGCAAATCCTTGAAGCTAATATAAAGCGTATCACCACTTCTCTCAACGAGTAAATAATCTTCCGACTTCTTCAACAACGTATCAGCATCTTTCATTACCCGCTCACCATATGTTCCAAAAACGGAAACTTTCCCGTCATTACCACTTTCAATAGTCAATGGGTATGTACCAGAGTCCAGGACAACTCTCTGTATGCCTTTCCCTGCGTTTTGATTGAAACCAGGCAAATTGACCGTTTTCTCTTCACTATTCACGGCAGCCCTGACTTGATCCATCAATCCGCTTGATGTTAGCAGAATTAAAACTATTCCCGTCGTTCCAAGCAATCCCACGAAAAGAATGCTAAGAATATCATACTTTACAAAAGAACTTTCTTTTCTCGAAAAATAAATATAAAGTAGAATCTCTCCACCCAAGATAATGAACAGCAACGGCCACCATGATAGCAGAATCGTCGTCAAATTCATATCCGCAATTTGAGAAACCAGTAAAACCAAACCCAAACCAAGCAGGGAGATCCCCATTGAAATCGTTCCGACTCTCCATGTTCTCATTTTGTCTCCTCCTTGGCTCTCCCTTTTTTACTTCCCGACAGCAATTTGATTCCCCCGCCTATAAGAAGGATACATACAAGACCTTTTTGAAAATAATCTCTAAACCAGTATTCCAAGTTGCTTCCAATCCATTCATCTAAATGAGGAGCAATGGCCGGGACAATAATATTACTGGCCAAGAAGTAAATTCCAAGTCCCACCAACCCAAATCCTACCCATTTTTGATGATTGACCATTCCAGAAATGATGGGCGTATCTTCTACTGGACCCTCTTCCATTTTTGAGGCTTTTTGCAATCCATCAAAAAAACTATAAAACCAGATAATCGGAATAAGGAAAAAGAAGAAGCCTAACCTGAGTAAATCCAGTATATAAATGGCGAATAAAAAGCCGGCCATCAATTGTATCCCACGTTTTTGCAGCCCCAAATATAAGTGACCTGCACCAGGGAAAATAGCGAATAAAGTCGCGACCGATTTACTCTTCTTCCCGGATTCCCGCCTCTCCTCGAAATCTTCCAAAACGGTCCGATCGATAAGCTCCTCGCCCCTTTGCTTTTTATTCAGCTGTTGAACAGAATCAAAAAAGCTGTAAATCCAGATAACAGGCAATAGTGCCATGAAAATTAACAGACCTTCCATTTGTGTCATCACACTGATGAATATCACCATGATGCCAAGGCCTAAAAAGCCTATGAGAAAAATAAGCCCACGATTCATGAGGCCCAGCTGAAAATGCCCTAATCCAGGAACGAATGATAGGATGATTACATAAAATCTTTCCGTTTCCGGCTGATCTGCCATTCCCCCTACATCCTCTTCACTTTTAGGGTTCCTCAGTGAGGTGACCACCAGATCAAATATACTGATGAAATAAAACACCATTCCAATAATGGAAAAAGCCAGAAACGCATCCGAATGACTGATTAACGAAAGAAGAAGACCACCAAGCCCCAATCCAGCCGTGGCAAGAAAATAAAATAACCCTTTATATTTCTTTCCTAGGTAAAAATGTCCGAAACCTGGCAGAAAAGATAATAAAAAAGCTAAAACCGGACTTTTATTCATTACTAAACCCCTCCTTATTTTTCTTTTCGATAGTTTCCATCCAATTAAATGTTTTATCAATAAGTCCATCGGTTAAGGACTGTGTTTCCTTTTCACTGCTTGATTCCACAGAATCCATGTATTCTGTCAATGATTGAAATACTCCGCCTGCCATCAATAAGATCGTAAACCCGGCAGCAATCAGATAATGTCTTGTTATCGTCCGAAGTGATTTCTCTTTTCGGTGTTGCTTTTCCCCTTCAACAGTACCAACTTTTAATCGGCTAATCGAGTCCATGACAGGACCTGCAATATCAATATCAAATCCTTCAATGCCCTGACTGATTTCTTCTATTTCCATCGCTTCCATATAGGCGGACAAACACTTGTCACAGGAGTATAGATGATTTTCATATTCAATTTTTAGAGCCTCTGGTATTTTATCTGCCAAATATGCAACCCATTCTGCTTCAGGAACATGATTCATGAAAAATCCTCCTCTTTCCAATGTTTTCTCATCCAATTTCTTGCCCGATATAGCTTTACCTCCACAGATTTCACCTGAATCTGCTGTTCTTCTGCAATTTGCTTGAATGTCTTTTCCTTTATGTAATAGCCATATACAACATCCCGATATCCCTCTGGAAGGTCATTCAGCTTCCGTAATACTTGCTTTCGCCTTTCATTCCGAAAAAATACTGCCTCGACATCATCAGTTAAGCCCATATTTGCTTCCGATGAATGTTCGTCCTGCAATTCTTCCTTTTGGCGTTCCCTCTTTCTTTTTAGATCGATTGCATGATTGACCGCAATTCGGGTAATCCAAGTTTTGAAACCTTGGTTCTTATATTGAGAAAGAGAAGTGTAGATTTTGATAAAGACTTCCTGAGTAACATCTTCTGCATCCTTTTGATTCCGCAAGACAGAATAAACGGTTCTATAAACCGTCTGTTTATAAGTTTCGATCAATATTCGGAATGCATGCTCATTCCCAGCCCTAACCTTCTCAACTAACTCATCCGTCACTTCTCTTCCTCCTTTCCTGTTAAACATTCATGTAATAGACGACACAAAAGGGAGTCACCCTACAGATAACTCAAAAAAAAATTAAAATTTTTTTTATGCCTTTCACAGTGAACCCTTTTCTTAACCAAGAGAAAACCGTACCACTTTAAAAGTGATACGGTCATAATTAACGTTTATTGATTTCTTCCACCAAAATTTTATTAACAAGCTGTGGATTGGCTTGTCCTTTTGTCGCTTTCATGATTTGCCCGACTAGGAAGCCGATTGCTTTTTGTTTACCGGCCTTAAAGTCTTCAATCGATTGCGGGTTATTATTCAATGCTTCTTCAACGGCTGTACGCAATGCGCCTTCATCGGAAATTTGGACTAGTCCCTTCTCCTTGACGATCGTTTCAGCATCTCCGCCGTTTTCAATCAATTCTTTGAAAACTTTTTTAGCGATTTTAGAAGAAATCGTGCCATCTTCAATCAGCTTGATCATTCCAGCCAACGATTCAGCAGTCAATTTGACATCATGCAGCTCTTTACCTTCTGCATTCAAGAAAGCGGAAACCTCACCCATGATCCAGTTGGATGCTAGTTTCGCATCCGCGCCTGAAGCGACTGTCGCTTCAAAGAAATCGGCACTTTCTTTCGTTACCGTTAAAACGGCTGCATCATATTCAGGTAAGCCGAACTCTTCGACATAACGTTTTTTCCGGGCATCCGGAAGTTCCGGGATCTCGGCAGCGATACGTGCTTTCCATTCTTCATCGATATGGATTGTCAATAAGTCCGGTTCCGGGAAGTAACGGTAATCATCGGAGCCTTCCTTAATTCGCATTAATACCGTTCTGCCTGTAGCTTCGTCGAACCGGCGAGTTTCCTGTTCGATTATGCCGCCTTCATTCAAGATTTCCGCTTGTCGGATTTCCTCATGCTCCAATCCTTTTCGAACGAAGTTGAATGAGTTCAAGTTTTTCAATTCGGTTTTCGTACCGAATTCCTTTTGCCCGACAGGTTTCAAGGAAATGTTTGCATCACAGCGAAGTGAGCCTTCTTCCATTTTACAATCGGAAACGCCGGTGTATTGAATGATCGATTTCAACTTTTCCAGATAAGCATAAGCCTCTTCCGGGGAAGTGATATCCGGTTCAGATACGATTTCAACAAGTGGCGTACCTTGGCGGTTATAATCACAAAGTGAATAATTCCCTTTATGTGTCAGCTTTCCAGCATCCTCTTCCATATGAATGCGGGTAATGCCAATTTTCTTTTTCTTGCCGCCCACTTCGATTTCAATCCAACCATGCTCACCGATCGGCTGATCGAACTGTGAAATTTGGTATGCTTTAGGATTGTCCGGGTAAAAATAGTTTTTCCGGTCGAATTTCGTAATTTCCGCCACTTCGCAATTCAGGGCAATTGCAGCCTTCATTGCAAAATCAACAGCCTTTTTATTGACGACAGGCAATACACCTGGGTAACCTAGGTCGATTACAGTCGTGTTACTATTTGGAGCGGCACCAAAATGGTTTGGGCTCGCCGAGAAAATTTTAGAATCCGTTTTTAATTCTACGTGTACTTCTAGACCAATCACCGTTTCAAAGTCCATTTTTTTCACCCCTTACAGCTTAGGAAATTGTTTATGAAAATCTGTTGCTTGCTCAAATGCGTGAGCCGCGCGGTAAATCGTACTTTCATCAAAATGCTTTCCAATCATTTGCAGTCCAAGCGGAAGCCCATTCGCTGCGAATCCACATGGCACGGATATACCCGGTACACCAGCAAGGTTGACTGGAATCGTCAAGATATCATTGGCATACATCGTTAGTGGATCGTCGACTTTCTCACCAATTTTAAATGCAGGCGTAGGTGTAGTCGGCCCAACGATGACATCGTATTTTTCAAAAACATCTTCAAAGTCTTTTTTGATTAACGTACGCACTTTTTGAGCCTTTTTATAATAAGCATCATAATAACCGGAACTTAAGGAGAATGTTCCAAGCATGATACGGCGTTTCACTTCGTCACCGAATCCTTCTGCACGGGTTTGCTTATACATTTCTATAAGAGTTTCTGCATTATCTGTACGATGCCCGTAACGCACTCCGTCAAAACGTGAAAGGTTAGCCGAAGCTTCAGATGAAGAAAGCAGATAATAGGCAGCTAAGGCATATTTGGAATGCGGCAAGGATACCTCTTCCCACTCAGCTCCAAGCCCCTCTAATACTTTTAACGCTTCAAGTACGGAATTACGTGCCTCTTCGCCAACGCCTTCACCAAGATATTCTTTAGGCACGGCTATTTTCAATCCTCTAACATCGCCTGTTAATGAATTCACAAAACTCGGCACGTCAACATTAGCAGAGGTCGAATCCATTGGATCTACACCTGAAATCGCTTCAAGCAAATAAGCGTTATCTTCAACCGTTCTTGTGACCGGCCCAATTTGGTCCAATGAGGACGCAAAAGCTACAAGTCCGAAGCGGGAAACCCGTCCATATGTAGGTTTTAAGCCGACAACTCCACAATATGCAGCTGGTTGGCGGATTGAACCACCCGTATCGGAACCTAAAGAGAATAGGACTTCACCGGAAGCGACAGATGCAGCTGAACCACCCGAAGAACCTCCTGGCACATATTCCGTGTTCCATGGGTTGCGTGTTGCTTGAAATGCGGAGTTCTCATTAGAGGAACCCATCGCAAACTCATCCATATTCAATTTTCCGATCGTAACCGTTTCTGCTTTTTGCAGTTTTTGAACAACGGTTGCATCATAGATTGGATCAAAGTTCTCCAAAATTTTGCTCGCACAAGTCGTACGCAAATTTTTAGTGACAATATTATCCTTCACTCCGATTGGCATACCAAATAAAGCGCCTTCGTTCTCGCCTTTTACCAATTGATCATCCAATCGTTTTGCTTGACTGCGGGCATTTTCTTCATCAAGTGTCAAAAATGCCTTCACCTTGTCCTCTACCTGTCCGATCCGCTTATACGATTCGTTAACAAGATCAGTGACACTTATCTCTTTCTTATGTAAGCGTTCATGAAGCTCAGAAACCTTTTGTTCGAACAACGACATCATTGTCCCTCCTTATTCAATTATAGATGGTACACGGATATACCCTTCTTTGCTATCCGGTGCATTTTTAACTACTTCTTCTACTGGCAATCCTGGTTTTGCGACATCTTCGCGCATAACATTCTTCATATCCAAAACGTGAGAAGTCGGGTTTACTTGATCCGTATCAAGCTCATTCAACTGCTCCGCGAATGAAATCATTTGGTCAAGCTGATGCTGAAACTGTTGTGCTTCTTCTTCCGTAATGGCCAAACGAGCCAAATGGGCAACGTGTTTAACTTGTTCCATAGAAATACGTGACATTCTCTTCACCTCCGAAAAAATATCCAAATCGACTGAATTTCGTCGCTTTTCTCCATATAATCATCGTTTAAATCATATCAAACTATTGCACAGTAAAGCAACAAGAGATACAATGTCGAAAATCAATTATTTCATAAGGAAAAAGAGATATTTTCCGGGAAATATGGGGAAGTTGCCGGAATTTCCGGGGAAATGACAATAAGGCCTGTGAAATTCGACAAATGTTCCCTTTATCATGCATTTGCTTCCTAAGATGGAAGGGTTTACTTCCTATTATATATTTTTGTTCTAAGTTAAGAGATATTTTCAAATTCGCAAAAAATAGCTCCAAATTTTATTCACAAAAAAGATGAAGCCGTTAAGCTTCATCTTTTTTCATTCGTATATATGCACGGTTGGTTCGTCTTGATTTGCTTCACGGACTATGAGCGCTTCAGGTCCATTTACAGAGGTAATGGATACCTGTACGGCAATGTAGTTCGGGAAACGTTCCATTACAAGCCCCGCAACATATTGGGTAAAGCCAATCGCTTCCGAGTTCCCATAAAATTGAATCGGGATATCGATGTTCAGACTTTGCAATTGATCATCCATATAGAACGCCCTGCCGATGACTCCATTAAAGTTAGGGAAGTATTCTTCGACATCTTCTTTAAAGTTCGTGAAAGTATTGACGTCATCGCGGTATTTTTTTTCAGCACTAGCAGAAGGAAATAGGAAATACTCTTCATTCAAGTTCGTCCATTTTCCAATATTGTCAGAGTTTTTATCGATATTTGTATAGGAAATGAAATTCCCAGGGACT
Source organism: Peribacillus sp. NPDC056705 (assembly GCF_043656335.1). Taxonomy (NCBI): domain Bacteria; kingdom Bacillati; phylum Bacillota; class Bacilli; order Caryophanales; family Bacillaceae; genus Peribacillus; species Peribacillus sp. NPDC056705. The sequence continues at coordinate 233,156 of NZ_JBHTYI010000006.1, forward strand.
ACTGAGGATTTTTCATTTTGCTCGAATAGGGCAATCGTAATCGGAACATTTTTCAGCTTGTCCATTTTACGCAGCCTTTTTAATACTTCTGCAGCAATTTTCTCCCCTTCTTGCTTTAGCTCTTTACTATCGATTTTATTTTCATAGGTGGCACCGAATGCCTCTTTTTGATAGTAATGCACTGAATTCAACGCAAGACCTATTACAACCCCGCCTAGGCTCACTGAATTATCCTTTGTTTTGACCAAGTAATTATGTTCTAAAATATGAGCAAGATAAATTGGATTATCTTCATTCCGCTTATCAATGTCTCCTTTACCTGGATCAACCGGATTCAAGCCAAGGTTCTCTGAGGCCTTCATCTTCTTTTCTTTCAACTGACTATCGGTATATTTTCTGTTCAACCAAGAAGATATCGTGGAACTATCCAGCATTTGCCCCTCTTGAAACAGGTAATCTTCCGGGTCGAATTGGGTTTGGGCCAACCGCATCAATCCATTTTCGAATTCTTCAATGTCATATCGGGTATTTAGATTGGATACGACCAAACCGCGTGCTTTTGATGGTTCAAACGGTAGGATTGTTTGATAGTATTCATCCGAAATTTTATACTTCGGAATAATTGCCGTTTCTTTTTTGTCTTTGGAGTCTTGAACTACCTCTTGCTTATCCTCAAAACTAGGCGCACATCCAGCAAGAAGCAGTATAAGAATCATCCCCAAAATAGAGTGTTTCCTCATAGCTACACCTCTTATTTATTTAGTTCCTCAATCAGTCTCTCTTCATCCCATACCATGACGCCTAGGCTTTCCGCTTTTTCCAGTTTGGAACCGGCATCTTCGCCAGCTATTACCAAATCGGTTTTCTTGCTGACACTTCCAGCAACGTTAGCTCCTAGCGCCTCTAATTTCTCTTTTACTTCGTTACGTGTTAACTGATGCAATTTACCCGTTAAAACGACTGTTTTACCGGCAAAAATGGAATCGATTTCTTCAATGACAACAGCTCTTGGCCCCTTAAACGTAAGGTTCACACCGGCTGCTTCCAATTCATTGAGTAACGCATGGACTTCTTCCAATTCAAAATAGGCTACGATGGAATCGGCCATCTTATCACCAATTTCATTAATGGACGTTAGGTCTTCACGGCTCGCCTTGCTTAAGGCTTCCATCGTCCCGAACTCCCGTGCCAGTGTCTTGGCCGCTTTTGAACCAACATGGCGAATGCCCAGCCCGAATAGTAATTTTTCCAACGAATTGGTTTTCGAAGCTTCGATTGCTTGAAGAAGTTTATTGACGGATTTCTCCCCCATCCTTTCCAAAGCAATCAGTTGATCGTATGTAAGCTTATAAATATCAGCCACATCTTGTATGAGTTGTTCTTTAAACAACAAGCTAATCACTTTTTCACCAAGACTGTCTATATTCATTGCTGTACGGGAAACAAAGTGAATCAAGCCTTCCCTTATTTGTGCAGGACACTTCGGGTTGATGCAGCGTAAAGCAACCTCTCCCTCCAGCCGGACAAGTTCACTGCTGCATTCCGGGCACTCAGCCGGCATCTTAAACTCGACTTCTTCCCCTGTACGGCGCTCTACCAGTACATTGACCACCTCTGGAATGATATCGCCCGCTTTTTTCACGACCACTTGATCTCCGATTCTGATGTCCTTTTCACGGATTAAGTCTTCGTTATGAAGTGAAGCTCGCTGCACAGTCGTACCTGCTACCCGAACGGGATCCAAAACTGCGGTCGGAGTCAATACACCCGTACGGCCCACATTCAGCTCGATATCCCTTAGGGTTGTAATGACTTCTTCAGCTGGGAATTTATAAGCAATGGCCCATCGCGGACTTTTTGCAGTAAAACCTAATTCATCCTGCTGTTCAAGGGAATTCACCTTAACGACAATTCCATCAATATCATAGGCTAAGTTTGGACGTTGCTCCGTCCATTCTACTATATAAGCTATTACTTCCTCTATATTGGAGCATGTTTTTCTTTCCCGATTCGTCTTAAACCCGAGGCGATCCAATAAATCCAGACCCTCACTGTGGGAACGGACCCCTGTTTCCCCAAAATTGGCAATCGCATAAAGGAAAATATCCAAGTTCCGTTTTGCAGCGAGTTTTGGGTCAAGCTGCCTTAACGAACCGGCAGCCGCATTTCGTGGGTTTGCAAATGGTTCCTCACCGCGTTCTTCTTTGGCCTTGTTCAATGATTCGAATGATTTTTTTGGCATGAAGGCCTCACCGCGCACTTCTATGGCAACCGGCTCCCGCAACTTCAATGGAATCGACTTGATCGTTTTCAAATTAGCGGTAATATCTTCACCGATCGTTCCATCTCCACGAGTTGCCCCTCTTACGAAAAATCCATTCTCATATTGAAGAGTGACGGCAAGTCCATCAATTTTCAATTCACATACATAGGAAAAATCGTCACCTACGGATTGTCTGACCTTTCTGTCAAAATCCCGTAAGTCACTTTCATTGAAGGCATTGCCTAAACTAAGCATCGGTGTGGTATGCTCTACTTTTTCAAACATATCCAAAATGGCGCCACCGACCCGTTGTGTCGGTGAGTCCGCCGTTTGCAGTTCCGGAAATTTCTCCTCATACTCAATAAGTTCACGGAGTAGCCGATCATATTCAGCATCAGGTACTGATGGCTGGTCCATTACATAATATTCATAGCTGTATTGGTTCAATAACGTTTGCAGTTCTAGAACTTTCTTCTCTGCAGCTTGTAAGTCCATACGTTCAATCCTTTCTAAAGAAGACTCCACCGCACTTCTTTTAGAAGAGCGGTGTCTAAAGTCAGATATCCCTATTCTTTACCAGTATAAGCATATTAATAGCTTATGCTTTTTCAACTGGTGCAAATTTCGCCAATAGGCGTTTGATGCCAATTGGACTTGGGAAGGCTATATCCAGTTCCTTGCCTTCGCCTTCCCCTTTTACGCTCACCACGGTTCCTATACCCCATTTTTTATGGGATGCACGGTCGCCGACAGCCCAGCCGATTTCTTCACCGCCCGTTGCGGATGGTGCAGAAACAGCTCTTCCAAAGGCAGGCACTTTTCTTGTTGAAGCTGTTGAAGGAGATCCGGTTCTTGAAGAACTGAAAGGTGTTTGCCTTGCTCTAGGAGCCGGTTTCGGTTTTAAGTCTTCAAGTAGTTCCTCTGGTATTTCATTAATGAAACGTGAAACAGGATTCATGCTCGTCCGTCCATACAATGTCCGCATTTGGGCATTGCTTATGAATAGCTCATTTTCAGCCCTTGTAATTCCCACATAAGCCAGACGGCGTTCTTCTTCCATCTCCTCTTCATCCATAAGCGAGCGGCTGTGAGGGAAAACCCCTTCTTCAAGGCCCAATAGGAAGACCACCGGATATTCAAGTCCCTTCGCTGAATGCAGTGTCATCAACGTTACCGTATTTGTAGCTTCTTCGGAATTCTCATCAAGTTGGTCTATGTCGGCAACCAACGCCAGGTCAGTCAAAAAGCCCACCAATGATTTGTCCTCGCTGTTATCTTCGAATGCTTTCGTAACAGATAAAAACTCATCTATATTTTCAAGCCGGCTTTGTGATTCAATCGTTTTTTCTGCCTGCAGCATCTCACGGTAACCGGTTTTCTTAATGACTTCCTCCACAAGTTCCGTTACGGATAAATATTCCTGCTGATTTGTATAGTTAGTGATCAGCGTATGGAATTCCCTTGCCGCTTTGGTAGCCTTCCCGCTTATCCCTGCCATTTCAACGGATTCGAGTGCTTTATAGATGGAAACATCATATTGATCTGCATAATCTGCCACTTTGTCCATTGAAGTTGCACCAATTCCGCGTTTTGGTACATTGATTACACGGCGGAGACTGATGTCATCATCAGGATTCGCAATAAGGCGAAGATAGGCAAGTAAATCCTTAATCTCTTTACGGTCATAGAACTTGGTGCCCCCGACTATTGCATAATTTATATTGGATTTAAGCAGAACTTCCTCCATGACACGTGATTGTGCATTTGTCCTGTAAAGTATTGCTATATCTGAATATTTCCTGCTGCCGGCCTGCACTAACTCATTTATCTTACCGGCTACAAATTGCGCTTCCCCTTGTTCATTGTCCGCACGGTAATAGAATATCTTATTGCCATCAGCATTCTCGGTCCAAAGATTTTTCGGCTTCCGGTTTTGATTGTTATCGATGACCTTATTCGCCGCTTCAAGAATCTTTTTCGTCGAGCGGTAATTCTGTTCAAGGAAAATCATGTTGGCATTCGGGTAATCTTTTTCAAATGAAAGGATATTCGCAATATCCGCACCGCGCCAACGATAGATCGATTGATCGGAATCCCCGACAACACAGAGATTACGGAAGCGTGAAGCCAATAGTTTAACAAGCATGTATTGAGCCCTATTCGTATCTTGGTACTCATCAACATGAATGTATTGAAATTTACGCTGATAATATTCAAGCACCTCAGGTACGAGCTGGAACAATTGAATCGTCATCATGATCAAATCATCGAAATCGAGCGCTGAATTTTTACGCAGCCGTTTTTGATATTCCGTATATACATCGGCAGTTACTTTAGTGAAGTAATCAGACGCCGTCTTCAGGTACTCTTCCGGCCCGACCAATTCATTTTTCGCTGAACTGATGCTGCCCAAAATGGCACGGTAATCATATTTCTTTGTATCCATATTACGATCTTTCATGATTTGTTTTATGACCGATTGCTGATCCGTCGTATCCAATATCGAGAAGTTCCTATTAAATCCGATACGGTCAATATCTCTTCGTAAAATTCGGACACACATCGAGTGGAAAGTCGAAATCCAGATATCTTCGGATGCACCGCCTAGTATGGCACGGATCCTCTCCTTCATCTCACGTGCCGCCTTGTTGGTGAACGTGATTGCAAGGATGTTCCAAGGCGCTATTTCCTTCTCGACCATCAAGTAAGCTATTCGGTGAGTCAGCACACGCGTCTTTCCACTTCCTGCCCCAGCCATGATTAAAAGTGGGCCATCAGTTGATTTCACTGCTTTTTGTTGCTGTTCATTCAAACCTATTAGTAATTTTTCCGCTAAATATTGCATTATCACACCACCTATACGAACATTCGTTTCTGTTTTAGTATACTATATTTTTTACATGTTTTCATTTAACTGCCGAAACTGTTGCAAGTGCCACTTTCAAATCTTCATAAATCACATTGCCGACAACGATGACATCCGCAATCTTAGACATCTCTTTGGCTTGTTCAACCGATTTTATACCGCCGCCATAGAATAGTACGGTATCCTCCAAACTCTCTTTGGCCGCTTCCACCATCTGGACATCGCCGTAATCACCGCTGTATTCCAAATAAAAAATCGGCAGGTTAAACATTTTTTCCGCCATCATCGCGTATGCACCCACATCATCCATATCCAAATCGGTATTGGCTTTCGTCAATTGGGCCGCCTTGCACTCAGGATTCAGGATACAGTACCCTTCAACGAAAATTTCATCCCAATTCAAAAGGTATCCGTATTCCTTGACTGCTTGCTGATGCAGTTTCATCGTCCAATCCGGGTTGGTACTATTCAGGACACTCGGAATGAAATATAAATCAAAACCTGGCGTCACCGTTTCAACAGAAGAAATTTCCATCACACATGGGACGGTATATCGTCTCACACGTGCCATTAAATGAAGCACATTCTCAAGCGTGATTCCATCCGTTCCCCCGACCATTATTGCATCGGTACCGGATTCACAAACTTTTTCAAGGGCTTCATCACTTATTTCTTTATTTGGATCGAGTTTAAAAACATGTTTCCACTCGCGAAAATCGTACATTATAATCCTCCATTCACACTTCCCATTACACCATTATAGCATTAAGATTTTTCATTAAAAAAGAGAAGTATCGATAAAATGTTATTACCAAATGGAACCTCTGAATCTAAAATCCAATATAACATGGATACGGCTGAAAGACAGCCGGCAAAGAAAGTGCTGGACTCAAAGTAAAAAGCCGGGAAATGAATTCCCGGCTTTTTATTATAATCGAAAGAATTAAGATTCAGTTGTTTCCTCGACGTTATCCTTAATACGGTTAAGAGCCATGGAATAAGCGTCATTTCCGTAATTCAAGCAGCGTTTGACCCTGGAAATCGTAGCCGTGCTTGCACCCGTTTCCGTTTCGATTTTATGATAGGTTTTCCCTTCTTCAAGCATGCGGGCTACTTCAAGACGCTGTGCCAGTGATGAAATTTCATTAACCGTGCATAAATCATCAAAAAATCGATAGCATTCGTCCAAATCACGCAAGGAAAGGATCGACTTAAACAGCTGATCCGTTTCTTTTCCTCTCAACTTATCAATTTGCATGTTACTCCCCCTCAATTTCATGGGTATCAAAATGAGACGTCTCCTACTAAACCAGGTTCATCCGGAATAATATTGACCCAAGTTTTCCCTGGAATCAACCCTACCTCTTTATCGTTTTTCACTGGTATAATCCGACCATCCTTATTAACCCATTCTACTTCATTCGCTTTTCCTTTTTGAAGTAAATAACCTTTTCCGCCACTTTTCAAGTCGATTTTACGACGCCCTTTATCGTCGATCACTTGATGAGCAGCCTCAATGATCAATATATTATCCAGTAAAATAGGTTCACTCGATTTATGTTCGACTGTTTGCTCTCCATTCGAATAACGTTTATATTTCTCTTCCGTGACTTCGTATTCATACTGAACATCATACTCGTCTGATCCGTAGGAAACCTCGGTTTTCAATGCCGGTTCCCCTTGAAGGCCAGCCGCCTCTTCCTTTGTAAGGAAGGCATAAGGCTCCGGTGCACCATTCAACTCATACCCCTTTTCCTTCGCACCTTTTTGGATATCTTCAAAGGTGGTGTAGGAATTATGCGGTGCTTTTCTATCTGCCGAACGTTGAAACAAAGTACCATCATAATATAATCCGTTCAAGTTATCAATATACCCTTTGTCCAGCATGGTTTTTGCCTCGGGGCTATTCCCATGACAGACATAGATGCAATCAAGGCCTTTAGCCAATTCGATATAATAGTCCCTTGCACTCCGAATCGGACCGATTTGGCTTGGCATTTCACTTTGGAAGATAGCTAAAAATCTGGTTATGTCACCTTCTGCAAGCATTTCGTAGACCATATCGGCTTCTGAGAGGCCCGATTGTGGGCGTGCTTCCGGATGATTATTAATCATCACTGCTGCAGCCCTTCGATCACTGCCTGTATCGGTGGCTATACCTGTAAGTGGAAACTCATTGGAAGGTTCATTTTTCACATCTGTATTTTTGATGACAGCTTGGTCTTTCGGCTTACTGTCATCCGATGCAGGATCTTCTTTCGTAGAACAGCCTGCCAGCAGTAAAATAGCAATAACCATGAAAAGAACTCTCTTAAAATTCATCTTTCCACTCCTCTGATTTATTAGCCATTTCTTCTCTTATATTTTAACGCATTATAGTGGGAAAGAGTATAGTTTTATTCATTACATCATATACTCCTCGCTGGGTTAGCCTTATATATGGCAGATGGGTTGTCGAAAAGAATGAAAGGGTGTACACAGGATCGGCGAAGCGATAACCTCTCTCTCGCAGCAAATGCTTCAATTCATTTTCTTCATCTATCAGTTCAGGAACCTCCTTGGTGGACATGACTCCCTTTAATTTCAGAGGAAGTTCATGAATCACCTTGCCTTGTTCGGTTAAAATGATTCCACCGCCGATTTCCTTCAGCCGGTTAAATGCCAAATGCATATCCTTTTTCCTTTTACCGATTAGTATGATATCACCTGTATTTGTATAAGAGCCAGCAAAGCCACACAATTTGTCTGCAAACCCTTTTAATATCGTATTGATGCGCCATTTCCCTTCACGATCGATAAGCATGAAAAAGCATTCATCATCCTCAAAGTTCAGTTCTTCATACCCAACATCATTTGCAAGGGAGTACGGTTTCGTAATTACATTATTGACCAATTCAATCCCAAATGGCATGGAAAATTCAAAATCTTCCTTTAAACTAAGATCCCAATCAAGATCAAGTGGTTTAAAATCGAAATCACTCCATTGGATTTCCTGTTGATCCGGAATGATCTCACCATCCCTTTTAACCCATTTCCCTTTTGCCATTACCGAAACCGGTGCAGGTTCCTTTACATCGGTCAGGAAGTTGATATTCGCTACCCTTCCTGTGGCAATATTGCCATGAAGGTATTCAATGTTATAATATCGTGCGATGTTGATTGTTGCCATATTGTATGCATCGATGACCGGAACGCCATTTTCTATTGCTATTTTGATCAAGCAGTCTATGAAACCACCTTCATAAAAGGATGGCGGCGATCCATCTGTCGTATAAAAGAATTTGTCATATTGATCGATGCCCAGCTCATGGATTTCCTGTATCATCTTCGGTAAATCCGGCCGGATCGAAGAATGTCTTAACGATACATAATAGCCCTGCAGCAAGCGCGACATGACTTCATCACCTGTCATTGCCTCATGATCACAATCGGCGCCGAACAAGGTCATTTTTGCTAAAGTCTTCTCTGAAGCACCTGGAAAGTGTCCTTCTATTTTCTTCCTCATTCGCTTTGCTTCCTGAATCCAGTGCAACATCATGTCATCCCCATCGAGAAGCTTCGGCCATCCAGTCAGTTCCCCGCCCTGTAATACGGCATCATGCTCCAGCCATGATTTAACGGCCCCATGGGAAAAGACCATGTCTTCATCGATCAATTCCGTTTGTCCGTCAAAACGGCTCCACCAATACATTGTTACAGGAATGTTACGCAATTCTTTCAAAAGAGAAAACGCTTTCTTTTTATCCAACTGCAATAAAAACGGCAAGTTATCATTGATCAATGTCGTTGTGCCGAAATGAGATGCATAACGTGAAAAAGAAAGGGGATTATATAATTGAGAAGGGTGTGAATGCGGCTCAATATAACCCGGGACTAAGTACTGGTTTGTACAGTCTACCGTTTCACAGCGGTCTATATTATCAGGAAGCTTATCGCCAACATATACGATGCGGTCATCATATATCCATATATTCGCTTTTACCCATTTTCGTAAAGCCTGATTTAAATAAGTCGTATTTTTAAGCAGAATGTGTGGTGCCCTATTGCCATCCAGCACATCTATATGTTCTCTTAGATGTTTATTTTTCCATCTATAGCGCTGTTCAAGCATAAACATTCCCCCATAATTTTATAGAAACAGATGTATGAAAAAAAACCATTTTCAATCCAATTTTATTTCATAGTAACATACTTGCCTCATTAGAACAGTAATGTTAACCAGATTATTGTTAAATTTTTGTGAAGGGATGGACTTAAAGTGAAGTTTAAACAAAATATCAGTATAATAAATGCGTTAATGCGAATTACCTGTGGTTTTACATTGCTAACATGGGCTATGGCTAAAATGGTGAAAAAACCATGGAAAAACCAATCTTATATATTCGTGGTCATGCTTTCTGCCATGAAAATAGGCGAAGGCATACTCCGCTATTGCCCTGTCGTCGATGCGATGGAAAACAGACAAAACTTAACGACAAATGAACCAAAACAGGGACATGAATCTAATCAATCTGATCACTATTAAGTTTTTTCTAAAGAAGAAGCTGACTCCGCTTAGAGTCAGCTTCTTTATATTATGATGAAAAATTGTATTTTATTGCACGGTAGCCAATATCCATTCGCCAGAATAAGCCGTCTTTCTCAATATGTCCCAACTCTTTATATACTTCAGCTTGGGCAGAGGCCAAATCTTTCCCTTTTGCAGCAACCAGAAGTACACGTCCGCCATTCGTGATGAAATTCCCCTCACTATCGAGGGCCGTTCCAGCATGATAAACATGGGCATTCTGATCAATCTTTTCCAAGCCATTAATAATAGAACCCTTTTTATATTCCCCTGGATATCCATCAGCTGCGACGACCACCCCAAGAACAGCTTCTTCATGCCACTCAAGTTCTAAATCCTCTCCAGAAAGAACAGCTTCAAGCGCATCTACGAAATCTGTTTTTAGGCGCGGTAAAACAACTTGCGTTTCCGGATCGCCAAAACGGGCATTGAACTCAATGACTTTCGTGCCTTTATCGGTAGCAATCAACCCGGCATATAATATACCTGTAAAACTCCGATTCTCCGAAATCATCGCATTTACCGTGGGCTTAAGAATTGTTTCGACTGCGGTCTGAATCATTTCATCGGAAATTTGCGGCACTGGTGAATATGCACCCATTCCACCTGTGTTCGGACCCTGATCACCATCAAAAACCCGCTTATGATCTTGAGCAATGACCATCGGATACACTTTTTCCCCATTAACGAATGCCATCAATGAAAATTCCTCGCCATCAAGGAATTCTTCAATAACGACTTTAGCAGATGCTTCCCCGAACTTTGCCCCGACTAGCATATCATGGATGGCGTCTAACGCCTCTTCCATCGTCATGGCAACTACGACACCTTTTCCTGCAGCCAAACCGTCCGCTTTTATGACGATGGGGGCACCAACTTTTTCGATATATGCCTTTGCTGAATCATAATCGGAAAATGTTTCATATTCTGCTGTCGGAATGCTGTAGTTCTTCATTAAATCTTTAGCAAAGGATTTACTTCCCTCGATGACTGCAGCACGGCCATTAGGGCCAAATACCTGTAATCCTGCCTCCGTAAAATCATCGGCAAGTCCATTCAACAATGGGGTTTCGGGCCCGATCACAGTTAATGAAACTGCATTCTGCTTGGCAAAGGCAACCAAATCTCCGTGATTGTTTTCATCAATCGGAACAAGAGTCGCTATATCAGTCATCCCTGGATTTCCCGGTGCTGCAAAAACTGTCCCGACCCGTTTACTTTCAAATAGTTTGCGGGCTATGGCATGCTCCCTGCCGCCCCGGCCAATTACTAGTACATTCATTATCGCACCTCATTTTTGATTAATGTTTAAAGTGACGAATTCCTGTAAACACCATCGTAATCCCATATTCATCAGCTTTCTTGATTGAATCCTCATCTTTAACAGATCCACCAGGCTGAATGATTGCCGTGACGCCCGCTTTCGCTGCCGCTTCTACGGTATCATCCATTGGGAAGAAAGCATCTGATGCCAATGCACTTCCTGTCGCTCTTTCCCCAGCTTGTTCCAGGGCAATTTTTGCAGCTCCCACACGGTTCATTTGACCTGCACCAACACCTAATGTCATTTGATCGTTACAAACCACTATTGCATTCGACTTGACATGTTTCACGATTTTCCAGCCAAGTTCCATGGCTTTCCACTCTTCAGGGGTAGGCTCACGTTTCGTTGCCACCTTTATCTCTGCATCCTTTAAGCTATGTGCATCCCGATCTTGAATAAGTAATCCGCCTTCAATGGATGTCAATTTACGCTCAGGCTTTTTAACCGCATCGAAATCGATCGTTAATAAACGAAGGTTTTTCTTGCTTGTCAATACTTCCACTGCCTCTTGTGTAAACCCAGGGGCAATGATGATTTCAAGGAAAATTTCATGAAGTTTTTCAGCAGTCGCCCTGTCAACTTCACGGTTCAATGCGATGATCCCACCGAAAATGGAAGTGGCATCTGCCTCATAAGCTTTTTCAAATGCTTCCAAAATGGTCGCACCGACACCGACGCCGCAAGGATTCATATGTTTGACTGCAACTGCAGCCGGCTCATTGAATTCTTTAACGATTTGAAGTGCTGCATCAGCATCATTAATGTTGTTGTATGAAAGTTCTTTTCCATGTAGTTGATTCGCTTCTGCAATTGAGAAAACGGAACCAAGCGGTTTTTTATAGAATGCGGCTTTTTGATGTGGATTTTCCCCATAACGAAGCGACTGTTTCAATTCAAAGGTAACAGTCAATGATTCAGGATTTTCTTCATCGGCAAGCTCTGTCATATACTCTGAAATAACGGCATCATATGCTGCTGTATGGCGGAAAACTTTTGCAGCCAGGCGGCGATTCGTGGTTTTTGATACTCCGCCATTTTGTTTCAGCTCAGCCAATACGTTAGGATAATCATTGGAATCAACGATAACAGTCACATATTCGTGGTTTTTAGCAGAAGAACGGAGCATTGTCGGTCCACCGATATCGATGTTTTCAATAGCATCTTCCACAGTGACTTCCGGTTTGGAAATAGTCGCTTGGAATGGATATAGGTTCACACAGACAAGTTGAATGGGTTCAATATTATGCTCTGCAAGCTGTGCTGCGTGATTTTTGTCATCATGTTTTGCCAACACTGCTCCATGGACATTCGGGTGGAGTGTTTTAACACGTCCATCCAAAATTTCCGGGAAACCGGTGACGTCACTGATTCCAATTACCTCAATACCATTATCCTGCAGCGTTTTTTTGGTACCGCCTGTAGAAATGACTTCAAAACCTGCTTCAATTAAACCTTGAGCAAATTCTACGATACCTGTTTTATCCGATACACTAATTAATGCACGTTTCTTCATGTTATGTTGGTCCCTCCATTAAGTAAGTTTCTTGTGGCATAGCTCCCGCAAAACTGACGGATACAAGTCATGCTCCATTTCCTGAATCCTTTTTTGAAGGATATCTTTCGTATCCCCCTCAAGAATTGGCACTGCCTTTTGGGCAATGACCGGTCCTGTGTCCATTCCATCATCGACATAATGAACAGTTACCCCCGTTTCCTTCACTCCGGCATCAAAAGCCTGGCCAATTGCATCCTTGCCTGGAAAATTAGGCAGAAGTGAAGGGTGGATGTTCACAATCCTCTGTGAATACTTTTGTAATAAAGTCGGACCGATCAAACGCATATAACCAGCCAGAATGATGAATTCTATCTCATACTGGCGAAGTCTTTCGAGGATTTCCGATTCATACTCAATCTTATTCGAGTAATTCTTCGCTGAAAAGGAGAAAGAATCAATATTCTCAAGCATAGCTCTCTCAAGCACATATGCGTCTTCACGATCGCAAACGACAAGACAGATTTCCGCCTCTAACTTTCCACTTTTTATTGCTTCAGCAATTGATTGAAAATTACTACCGTTACCTGATGCAAAGACAGCAAGGCGTTTCATTATTTGAACGACACTCCATTTCCATCCACTACCGTTCCAATAACCGAGGCTTCTTCACCGCAAGAACGTAGGTGAGCTAGCACACCGGATGCCACTTCTTTTTTCACGACTGCCGTCATTCCGATTCCCATATTGAAGATATTGAACATTTCCCCTTGTACAAGGTTCCCTTTTTCTTCAAGGAATGAGAATATAGTTGGAATTTCCCAGCTTCCGAGCTCGATTTCAACACCGCATCCTTCAGGAAGAATACGCGGAATATTCTCGATGAATCCCCCACCAGTGATATGGGCAAGACCATTGACCTCAAATTGTTCCAACGTCGATAAAATGGACTTCACATATATTTTTGTCGGTTTTAATAATTCCTCTCCCAACTTGCAATCCAGTTCCGGTACGAAGTCATGAAGCCCCATGCCTGAGTCTTCAAGAAGGATTTTACGAACAAGGGAATATCCATTACTGTGGATGCCGCTTGAAGCGAGTCCAATAACGACGTCACCCGCCGAGATTTCTTCACCAGTAATTAGACGTGATTTTTCAACGGCACCAACAGTGAAACCTGCAACATCGTATTCTTCCGTCTCGTACATGCCAGGCATTTCAGCCGTTTCTCCGCCGATTAAAGCACAGCCCGCCTGCTCACAGCCATCTGCAATTCCTTTGACGATCATTTCAATTCGTTCGGGATCTGCTTTACCGCAGGCAATATAATCTAAAAAGTATAAAGGTGCAGCACCTTGTACGACAACATCATTGACGCACATAGCTACACAATCCACTCCAATTGTATCGTGTTTATCCATCATGAACGCCAGCAAAAGTTTTGTACCCACTCCATCCGTACCTGAAATGAGCACAGGTTCTTTAAGGTTCAAGGAAGATAAATCAAACATGCCGCCGAAACCGCCCAGACCATTCATTACTTCTGGACGAAATGTGCGCTTTACATGTTTTTTCATTCGATTTACCGCTTCATAACCAGCCTCAATATCCACACCAGCCTGTTTATATGCATTAGCCATTTGAAATCCTCCTCCGAAAATCAATCATCATTGCCGACTTGATTAACATTTTGTTTTTTCTCGTTCGTATTCAAAAATTTCAGTCGGATAATTTCCGGTGAAACAAGCTAGGCATGAACCGCGCGTTTCTCCAGGAAACGGTCTTCCAATTGCTTCGACCATACCTTCGACACTTAAAAAAGTTAAGGAATCGGCACCGATGATTTCCCTTATTTCCTCCACCGATTTAGAACTCGCAATCAGTTCTTCCTTTTTAGACGTGTCTATGCCATAAAAACATGGATTCTTGATCGGTGGTGAGCTGATTACTACATGCACTTCTTTCGCCCCGGCATCTTTTAACATGCGGACAATCCTTCTGCTCGTTGTCCCACGGACAATTGAATCATCAACCATTATGACCCGCTTACCTTCCACTACCCCTCTTACAGGTGATAGTTTCATCTTCACGCCTTGTTCACGCAGACTTTGTGATGGCTGAATGAACGTCCGTCCAACATACCGATTTTTTATTAAACCCATTTCATAGGGAATGCCTGCAGCTTCAGCATAGCCAATCGCTGCCGAAATGCTGGAATCAGGTACACCTGTAACTACATCTGCTTCAATTTTGGTTTCCAGTGCCATTTGCTTGCCAAGATTTTTTCGTGCCGTATGGACATTGATCCCATCAATATTGCTATCCGGACGGGAAAAATACACGTACTCCATCGTACACATTGCCTGTTGACTGGAAAGCGAAAAGTACTCGGATGTGATTCCCTCATCATTAATGACAACAAGTTCACCCGGCTCAATATCGCGGATGAATTCTGCACCTACAATATCGAGTGCACATGTTTCTGATGCAGCGAAATATGCATCGCCTATTTTCCCCAAGGAAAGTGGACGGAAGCCATGCGGATCTCTTGCCATGATCATTTGGTTTTCGGTCATGATGACAAAGGCATAGGCCCCTTTCAGCATGCTTAAGCTGTTCTTCACGGAATCTCTAACATCCGAGTAGCCGGAGCGTTTAATCAGATGTGCCAGAACTTCCGTATCGGATGTCGTTTGAAAAATGCTTCCCTGTCCTTCAAGCTGTGCTTTTAACTGATGGGCATTGACGATATTCCCATTATGGGCAAGTGCCAGCCCTCCTGTATGCGAATTGAACAGGAAAGGCTGAACATTTTGATACCCGCCGCCGCCTGCCGTAGTATAACGGACATGGCCGATTGCCGCTTTTCCGGTACCGGAAAGTGCCTGCATTTTTTCAGCAGTGAATATCTCTGTGACAAGTCCTTCGCCCTTAGAGATGGACATCTGCTCACCATCCGTCACGACGATGCCTGCTCCCTCTTGACCACGATGTTGCAAGCTATGCAAACCGTAGTAAGCAAGCTGTGCAGCATCGGGATGTCCCCAGACTCCTACAACACCACACTCTTCGTTTAAGCTTCTTATTTCAGCAAGCATGGTATGGCTCCCTTCCAAGCTGTTTGTAAATCTTCAACGTCCGCTTCCAATACTTTGCTATCACTGCTTGTCTCCACGACTAATTTATTATCAGCCGTTACCGAACCTATGCATATCGCATCTTCAACAAGTGCTTCAAATGCCGCTTGGTTTTCAGGTTTGATGGACAGTAAGAATCGTGATTGCGTTTCACTGAATAATTCGGATACCGGTTCGCCGGATATATTCACTTTTGCCCCAAGTTTGCTAGCCCCGAATAAAGATTCAGCTAAAGCCACTGCCAAACCGCCTTCCGAAAGGTCATGGGCTGATGCAACAAGTCCTTTTTGGATTGCAGTTAGAATTTGCTGCTGACGTTTTTGTTCAATGGCCAAATCAAGTTCTGGAGCGCACCCAAAGATTTTACCCTCAAGCATTTTCTGTAATTCACTGCCTCCAAATTCAACCTTCGCTTCGCCGACCACGTAAATCAAATCGGATTCATTTTTAAATGTTTGTGTAGTGATGTGCTGAAGGTCACTGACAAGACCAACCATCCCAACTACAGGTGTCGGATAAATCGCTTCACCATTCGTTTCATTGTAAAGGGAGACATTTCCGCCAATTACAGGAGTACTTAAGCTTCTGCAAGCTTCACTCATACCGTCTGCCGCTTTTTCCAATTGCCAAAATATCTCAGGTTTTTCTGGATTCCCAAAATTCAAGCAATCCGTAATCGCCAAAGGCTCTGCACCCGAGCAAATGATGTTACGTGCAGCTTCAGCCACTGCGATTTTGCCACCTGTTTCAGGATCTAAATAAATAAAGCGGGAGTTGCAATCCGTCGTCATGGCAAGGGCCTTATTCGTACCCCGTACACGTACTACGGCCGCATCCGATCCAGGTGAGACGACTGTATTCGTGCGGACCATGTAATCATATTGGTCGTAGACCCATTCCTTACTCGAAATTGTCGGTTGCTTCAATAGTGAAACCAATGTTTCTTTGTAATCTCCAATTGCTGGAACTTCAGCCTTCATGCTTTGGAAGTCACGGAAATATTGCGGTTCTGCAGATGGCTTGTGATAGATTGGAGCTTCTTCAGCCAATGCATCAACCGGAACCTCCGCAACGATTTCACCTTGATGGGAAAGTGTTAGATTTTTGTCATCCGTTACTTCTCCAACAGCAACCGCTTCTAGGTCATACTTTGTAAACAAGTCAACTATTTCCTGTTCGCGTCCTTTAGTTACAACGATCAGCATCCGCTCTTGTGATTCAGAAAGCATCATTTCATATGCTGTCATTCCCGTTTCACGCTGCGGTACCAAATCAAGATTCATTTTTATTCCTGATCCAGCTTTACTCGCCATCTCGGCAGATGAGCTTGTAAGACCCGCTGCTCCCATATCCTGAATACCGACAAGGGCATCATTTTGAATTAATTCAAGGCAGGCTTCTAGAAGCAGTTTCTCCATGAAAGGATCGCCTACTTGTACGGCAGGCCGTTTTTCTTCTGAAGACTCTGAAAGCTCTTCAGATGCAAATGTTGCTCCATGGATTCCATCACGTCCAGTTTTGGCACCCACATACATCACTGTGTTGCCCACTCCATGCGCTTGGCCCTTTTTAATGTCCTTATGATCGATCAAACCTACACACATGGCATTGACTAGAGGATTCCCTTCATACGATGGATCAAATTGAATTTCTCCTCCGACAGTCGGAATTCCGATACAATTCCCGTATCCTGCAATCCCGGCAACCACTTCTTTAAATAAATATTTCACGCGATCATTATCTAACTCACCAAAGCGAAGCGAGTTCAGCATCGCAATTGGACGGGCACCCATGGAGAAGACATCACGGATAATTCCGCCGACACCAGTAGCAGCACCTTGATAAGGTTCTATTGCCGAAGGGTGGTTATGACTTTCAATTTTAAAAACGACAGCCTGATCGTCACCGATATCAACGATACCTGCTCCTTCACCAGGACCTTGCAGCACTTTCTCCCCTGTAATCGGGAACTTCCTTAAGATGGGTTTCGAATTTTTGTAGGAACAATGCTCTGACCACATTACTGAAAACAATCCAGTTTCCGTATAATTCGGCAGTCTGCCTAAGATTTTCTCCACCATTGCAAATTCATCATCGGATAGTCCCATAGTTGCGTACAAACGATCCGATTTAATTTTTTCCGGACTTGGTTCAAGCTGTAATAACATGTGATTCCCTCCAGTTTTTCACGATGGATTGAAAAATCTTTAAGCCGTCTTTACTGCCAAGCAGCGAATCAACAGCACGTTCGGGATGAGGCATCATTCCGAGGACATTTCCTTGTTCATTTGTAATTCCCGCTATCTGTTCCAAGCTTCCGTTTGGATTTTCACCATCATACGTGAACAGGATGCGGTTATTTCGTTTTAATTCAGCCAATGTCTCATTATCGCAGTAGTAATTCCCTTCACCATGGGCAACCGGGATCGTAATCGTTTCATTTACTTCATATCCTGTCGTGAACATCGATTGATTATTTTCAACCTTCAGTCCTACATTGCGGCAAATGAATTTCAAGCCTTCATTACGGCGCATCGCTCCAGGTAAAAGCCCTGCTTCAAGTAAAATCTGAAATCCATTGCAGACACCCAAGACAGGCTTTCCTGCTTGTGCCGCTTTTACGACTTCGGCCATTACATTCGAAAATCGTGCAATTGCTCCAGAGCGTAAATAGTCTCCATAAGAGAAACCTCCTGGAAGGAGAATCCCATCATACTGATCTAGATTGTCTGTAGAGTGCCAAACATACTCCACTTCTTCCCCCAGTGCATCCTTTATCGCATGGTACATATCGACATCACAATTGGAACCAGGGAAAACTATGACAGCAAATTTCATTGGGTGATAACCTCCTCAACATCATAACGGTAAGCTTCAATTACCGTATTGGCCAAAAGTTTTTCACACATTTCCTTCACAAGTTGATCTAAATCACGATCCGTATCTTTAATTGTAAGTTCAATGTATTTCCCCACACGAACATCGCTAACTTCGTTATACGTTAAACTATGAAGTGATTGTTGCACTGCTGCTCCCTGTGGATCTAGTACACTTTCGCGTAGTGTGATATATACCTTAACCTTATACATGTTGAGTGCCCTCCAACTTTGCTAGTATTTTTTCGTAAGCATCTGTTAAACTTCCTAAATCACGGCGGAATACATCTTTGTCTAACTTTTCGTTCGTGTTAATATCCCATAATCGGCAAGTATCAGGTGAAATTTCGTCTGCCAGCAAAATGTCTCCATTCTGGGTTTTACCGAACTCTAATTTAAAATCAATCAATTTAATGTCCAACTCTTTAAAGAAGGAAGTTAAGACAATACTGATTTCTTGTGCTTTTTCTTTTAAAATCGCTACATCTTCCTCGCTTGCAAGTTCCAATTCTTCAATATGGTCTTCCGTTAACAGAGGATCGCCGAGTTCATCGTCTTTATAGTAAAACTCAATCAGCGTTTTCTTTAGCGGCTGGCCTTCTTCAATGCCAGTCCTTTTAGAAAAACTGCCGGCAGCCGTATTTCTGACAACGACTTCAAGCGGAATGATGGATACCCTCTTTACTAGCTGCTCCCGGTCGGAAAGCATTTCAATAAAATGGGACGGGATATTTTCTTGGGCAAGCTTTGAAAATAGTAAGCTAGTAATTTGATTATTCAACTTACCTTTTCCGGCAATCTCTGACTTCTTCTCACCATTGAACGCTGTTGCCGAATCCTTGTATTCCACCCATACTATTTCACTGTTGTCCGTTGCAAAAATCTGTTTCGCTTTTCCTTCATACAACAATTCTCGTTTTTCCATCTGTCCAGACCCCCACATTGTGAATATTATGAATTTTCCTGCCATTGTTCAGGCTTGGCAAACATATCACCGTTTAGAGGTGCCATGTTTGCCGCCTTCACTTTTTATAAACCTAAACGATCAAAGATTACATCAACATTTTTCAGGTGATGTGTAGGATCGAAACAATCATCAAGTTCTTCTTTCGTAAGCAAGCTTGTGATTTTATCATCCTTTTCGATCAGGCTTCGGAATGGAACTTGAAGCTCCCATGCCTCCATCGCTTTCGGCTGAACCGTATCATAGGCTTCTTCGCGGACAAGTCCTTTATCGATAAGGGAAAGCAGTACACGTTGTGAGAAAATCAATCCAAGCGTACGGTCCATATTGCGTTTCATATTTTCTGGATATACAGTCAAGTTCTTCACTATGTTGCTGAATCGGTTCAGCATGTAGTTTAATGCGATCGTTGCATCCGGCAAGATGATGCGCTCAGCAGAAGAATGTGAAATGTCACGTTCATGCCATAATGGCACATTCTCATATGCTGTCATCATGTAACCGCGGATTACACGAGCCATGCCCGTCATATTTTCAGAACCGATTGGATTCCGTTTATGAGGCATTGCCGAAGAACCTTTTTGTCCTTTTGCAAAGAATTCTTCCACTTCGCGTGTTTCACTTTTTTGCAGGCCGCGAATTTCCACTGCGAACTTTTCAATTGATGTCGCTATTAAAGCCAATGTGCTCATATAATGTGCGTGGCGATCGCGCTGCAATGTTTGTGTTGAAATTGGCGCTGCTTCAAGACCAAGCTTTTCACAAACAAATTTTTCAACGAACGGGTCGATGTTTGCGTAAGTTCCGACAGCTCCAGAGATTTTCCCAACTTCTATGTTCTTTCTTGCTTCTTCAAAACGTTCGACATTGCGTTTCATTTCTTGATACCAAAGAGCCAGTTTCAACCCAAAAGTGGTCGGCTCAGCATGAACTCCATGTGTACGTCCCATTTGAACCGTGTATTTATGTTCTTTCGCTTTATTTTTCAGGATCTCCACGAAGTTATTTAAATCCTTGGCAAGGATCTCATTCGCTTGCTTAATCACATATGAAAGAGCTGTATCCACCACATCAGTGGAAGTCAGTCCGTAATGGACCCATTTCCGTTCTTCACCCAACGTTTCAGAAACCGCACGTGTAAAAGCAACAACATCATGGCGTGTATCTTTTTCGATTTCATTGATACGGTCCACATCGAATGTGGCCTTTTCACGAAGAAGCTTCACATCTTCTTTTGGAATGACACCTAGCTCAGACCATGCTTCACAAGCTAAGATTTCAACTTCCAACCACGCATTAAAGCGGTTCTTTTCTGTCCAAATGTTTCCCATCTCTGGGCGGGTATAACGTTCAATCATTTTACTTCCTCCGTTTCAACCTGTTGATTCCATATTTTGCTTCGATCACTTTCCAAAAGAGCTTCCTCGATCGTTGGACGTAAAATATTCACATGACCCATTTTCCGCTTAAGCTTGGCTTCTTTCTTACCGTATAGATGGACCTTCCAATCTGAAAGCGTCGGAATTTCATCCATTAAGGGTCCGATATGCTCACCAAGGATGTTTATCATTACCACAGGCTTCAATAACGCCGTATTTCCGAGCGGCCAATTGCAGACAGCCCTAATATGCTGTTCGAACTGTGAAGTCTCACATGCTTCCATTGTATAATGGCCTGAGTTATGAGGTCTTGGCGCTAATTCATTAATGATGATCTCATCCTGAGCGGTTAAAAACATCTCGACTGCCAATGTCCCCACCAAATCAAGTTTCTCTGCAAGCTGCAAAGCTTCATTAATAGCTTTCCGTTCAGCTTGTTGACTAATACGGGCGGGAACAATACTTTTATGAAGAATGTTTTCAATATGAATGTTTTCCGCAATCGGAAAATGACTTACCCCGCCATTTGCCTTGCGCGTCACGATAATGGAGATTTCTTTTACGAAAGGAATCCAGGCTTCCAGCACACATTTACCTGTTTTGAGCAGGGATTCAGCCTTTTTGATATCGGCTTCTTCCTTAATGACCAACTGCCCTTTTCCATCATAACCGCCCCGCGTCGTTTTTAACACACTAGGGTACCCTATTTTCTCTATATGAAGGTAAATTTCTGAAATATCCTGTATTTCCTGATATGGAGCAACGGAGGCACCTGCATCAGATATGGCTTTTTTTTCTGTCAATCTATCCTGTGTCAGCTTCAATAATTCTGAGCCCTGTGGAAGATATGCATGTTGCTTTAACCAATCCAAGGCTGCTGAACTGATATTTTCAAACTCGTAAGTTATGACATCACTGACCTCAGCTAATCTTTTCAATGCTTCGATATCATCATAAGCACCAGTGATTTCTATATCCGCCACTTGAGCACATGGACCTTCTGCAGTCGGCTCAAGGACCGCAATTTTAAAGCCAGATGCCTTAGCCGATAAGGCCATCATCCTGCCCAATTGCCCACCGCCGATTATTCCTATGGTCTGTCCCGGTAAAATGACTGTATTATTTAAGTTGTTCACTGCTCTGTAACACCTTTTCTCTGGTTTCGTTTCGTAAAGCCTCTAACCTATCAGCAATGTCAGAATCAAAAGCTGCTAATATTTGAGCCGCAAACAAACCGGCATTGACTGCGCCCGCTTTTCCGATCGCGACCGTTGCAACCGGTACGCCACCAGGCATTTGAACAATCGATAATAACGAATCCATCCCATTTAATGCCTTCGACTGTATTGGAACGCCTATCACAGGGACAATCGTTTTAGCTGCGGTCATACCTGGAAGATGTGCAGCCCCGCCTGCTCCGGCAATAATCACTTTAATATCTCTCTCTTTTGCACTCTCTGCATATTCAAATAGTAAATCCGGCGTCCGGTGGGCGGAAACGACTCTTTTTTCATAGGGAATCTCAAGCTGTTCCAATGATTCACAAGCGTATTTCATCGTTTCCCAATCCGAGACACTTCCCATAATAACCCCAACTTGCGGTTTCATATCATCTTTCCCTCCAACACTCATATTATGGCGTCCCGAGTATGTAGACGGACGCTTATCATTATCTAATAAAAAAACCGGACAGGTTGCTTCCTCATCGAGAAAGCAACCTGTCCGGAAAAGAAAGCCTTTTTGAAAAAGTGCAAAAAGACTTGGCTAGTTTCCGAAATAGTCAGATGCTTTTCTCATAGTCCGATGATTTACGGTCATCAGGTAGAAACTTTTGGGCCATATCCCCATGATTATATGAGATGTATTAATGTAACTTCATATTACCTTCCGGCCATTTTAATGTCAAGTTAAAATCGAATATTTTCACATCATATTAATTAAACGTTCGTGTTTTACTCAATTAATTTTGCTTCGAATACAATTTTCCGATCAACTGGCACATATTGGACTTTGCCATTCTCAATTCTTTCGGCAAAGATAGGCTCCTCGGTTCGCCTTACAGGAAAGTATCCTGCCGCTTTAATCCGATCTAAACATGCATCGATCGACTCGCCCTCGATGACTTCAAACCTTTCCTTACTCTTTTTACTCACAATACCGACCCCTTCCATAATTCTATTTTGTCTGTCTTCTTCCTTAGCAATCAACTTGCATTATTATCAATATTAAGTAAGTTCTTCATCAACAACAAATTCTTCCTAGTATAATGAAAGGAACAAGTAAAGACAAGAATGCATCTCAATAAAACCGATTTCATCATAATAGAAATTCACTATTGCCTCGGATTATGATATCCCTGTCTTCCGTTAAAGCCCTTCGCTTATAAATTATGCATCCCCTTTATTTATCCTACCCTTCTCTCCCTCTGAATTACTATAGCCTGATTCATGAAATTAACCATTGCTCCATGATCGGTACATATTCGTAACTTGCTCTCATGAATTATTTCAATTCAAGTGTTAACGATAGGTCGAAATTAATAGTCTGCGGGTTTAACGATATCTCGTTTCAGGCCCTCTAGATTACTCTACACGTCTGACTAGATGTTAAACCACCTCACTTCTCCCTGATAGCTGAAAGTATATCTATACAAAAAAAGACCAGCCGGATGGCTGATCTTTTAAATGGCTTGGCGGCGTCCTACTCTCACAGGGGGAAACCCCCAACTACCATCGGCGCTGAAGAGCTTAACTGCCGTGTTCGGAATGGGAACGGGTGTGACCTCTTCGCT